>DASQDV010000627.1:0-7519 GCA_035633995.1 Pyrinomonadaceae bacterium
ACCCAATCGCCGATGCGCACGTCGAGCCGCTTGATCTCGTCTTCGTTGTGCAACGTCGCGCGGGCGACGGTGCTGCCCGCGACGAGCACCGGCTCAAGATGTGCGACGGGCGTGAGCGCGCCGGTGCGCCCGACCTGCACGCCGATGGCGTGTACCTGCGTCGTCGCCTGCCGCGCAGGGTACTTGTAGGCGATAGCCCAGCGCGGCGTCTTGGCCGTCGCGCCGAACTCGTCCTGCAACGCGGCGGAGTTGACTTTGACGACCACGCCGTCAATCTCATATTCCAACTCGTCGCGCCGCGCCTCCATCTCGTTGCAAAACTCTATGACTTCCTCAATCGAAGGGCAGAGCCTTTTATGACTGACCTGAAAGCCCGCGCGCTCCAACCACTCCAAGCCCTCCCAGTGCGTGGGGAAGGCTTTGCGTTCGCCGCCGATCACGTCGTAGGCGAAGAGGTCGAGGCGGCGCGCGGCGACGATCTTGGGGTCGAGTTGGCGAATCGTCCCGGCGGCGGCGTTGCGCGGGTTGGCGAAGCGCGGTTCCTCCGCCTCTTCGCGCTCGGCGTTGATGCGCTCGAAAGTTTTGCGCGAGAGGTAGGCTTCGCCGCGCACTTCAATCTCAGGCAGATCAACCGCGCCCCCTTCATCTTTCAGGCGGAGCGGGATGCTGCGAATGGTACGAACGTTCTGCGTCACGTCTTCGCCGCGCCGCCCGTCGCCGCGCGTGACGCCGCGCGCGAGCACGCCGCGCTCGTAATGCAGCGAGATCGAAAGCCCGTCAATTTTCAACTCGGCGACGTATTCGAGGCGGCGACCGTCTGCGAGACGCTTGATGCGTTCGTCGAAAGCGCGCAGGTCTTCGATGTTGTAGCTGTTGTCGAGCGAGAGCATCGGGCGGCGATGCACGTATTCCTCAAAGCCCTCGGCGGGGCGACCGCCGACGCGCTGCGTGGGGCTGTCGGGCGCGGCGAGTTCCGGGTGCGCTGTCTCCAACTCTTGCAGACGCGCCATCAGGGCGTCGTAGTCGGCGTCGGAGATTTCGGGGTTGTCGTAGACGTAATAAAGCTCTTCGTGACGACGCAGTTCGTTACGCAGTTCTTTGATCTCTTGTGCCGGACTGTTCGCGCGGGTGGAAGTTTTCGCCATGATGTCTGTCGCGATTTTAAGATTTCTCCAATTTGAGAGGGATGAGCGATTCCTGCGTTGACACCTCGCGGCGATCATCTTTCGCGATCTGCGCGAGGCGATGAATGAGACGCCCGAAGTATTTGATGCCCTGCACGAAATCTTCGAGGCGTATGTTTTCGTCCGGCGCGTGCGGGTTCGACCCGGCGTAGCTGACGCCGAAGGAGACGAGCGGCGTCGGCGGCAGATTCACGCCGCAGACCGCGCCGATGGGGCCGCTCGCCGGATCGAGCGGGTAGACGATGGGGGGCGCGCCGTAAACTTCGGTCGCCGAGTCAATCGCCGCGCGTGCGACAAGCGATTGGATCGAAGCCTTCGCAAAAGGCGCGCTCGCGATCTCGATGATCTCTATGTCCTGAAAACCGCGCGCGTCGAGGTGCGCGCGCAAAAGCGAGACGACGAGCGCGGGCGACAGATCGGGCACGAGGCGGAAGTCGAGCCGCGCGACGGCCATGCCCGGCAGGACGGTCTTCGCGCCCGCTTCGGTGTGGCCGGTGTGGATGCCGCAGATCGTGCAGGTCGGCCCGAAGATGAGTTCTTTGGTGAGCGCGCGCCCGGTCATGCCGCGCACCCAACTGTTGATCCTGAATTCGCGCTTGAGACCGGCCTCGTCGAGTTCGAGTTGCTTGAGCGACTTCGCATCCTCGTCGGCGATGGGCGCGACGTGCGACGAGAAGCCGTCAATCGTGATGACGCCTTTCGGCGAGACGATGGTTGAGAGCGCCTGCACCAGATTCCACGCGGGGTTCGGCACGACGCCGCCCCACTTGGAATGCAGGTCGGTGCGCGCGCCGTAGGCGCGCAGTTCGAGAAACGTGATGCCTTTGAAGCCGAGGCTCAGCAGCAGGCGTTCTTTCGTGTCCTTGTAGCCGTCGTCCCAGATGCAGCCGTCGGCGCGCAGCACCTCCGGGTTCTCCGCCGCCATGCGATAGAGGCTCGGGCTGCCCAGCCCGTCCTCGCCCTCCACGATGAAACGCAGACAGAGCGGCAGCTTCCCGAAAGTTTTTTGATACGCCTCGATGGCCGCCAGACGCGCGACCAGATCGCCTTTGCTGTTGGCCGCGCCGCGCGCGTACAACTTCCCTTCGCGCACCGCCGCCGCGAACGGCCCCGAAGACCATTCGCTCAACTGCCCGACCGGCTGCACGTCGTAATGCGTATAGGCAATGTAGCAATGCGAACCCGCGCCGAACTCGCCGTAGATGATCGGGTAGCCGCTCCCGATCTTGAACGAGCGCGTGCCCGCGCCGATGCGCTGCATGGATTGTTCGACCGTCTCGGCCATCGCGCGCATCCCCGTGCCGCGCGCCGCCACCGAAGGCATGCGACACAACGCCTGCAAACGCTCTGTGAAAGCGTTCGCGTGGCGTTCAACGTAACGGTCGAAGCGTGTGAACGGCATAAGAGAAAAGTGACGAGTGACAAGTGACGAGCAAGAACAAAACCGTGATGGCCGGGAGCGACAAGTTGTTTTAACTTGTCGCTCGTCACCTGTCACTGTTCACTATAAAAAAGATAACACGGGCGCGCGGCGTTGCGCTCGAAACCGGCGCAGACGAGACCGGCGGCGAGGTGTTTTTGAAATTCGGAGCGCACGCGCAGGAGTTCGCTTTGTGCCGCGAGGCCGTCTTCGCGCCGGAGGCGGTTCCAGTCGGGGGGAATCTCGACGGTGGCGACGGGCGGACGCGCGTGCGCCGGTTGCTCGCCCCGCGCACACTGTTCGACGCGCGGCGTGCGCAGTTCCCACTGTGCGATCAAACGGTCGCTGTCGATGTTGAATTGTTTGCCGTCTGTGAAGGCTTCCGTCCCGGCGTCCCAGCCGTAAAAGTTGACGCCGTAGGAGCGTATACGGACGCCAAGCCGGTTGAGATTGAAGTGCGCGTTGCGCGCCTGCATCGGCTCGAACGTCCAGCGGATGAAGTTGCGCCCCTCCGAAAGCGCGCGCTCGCGCTGCGCCCACTTGAGCCGCGCGCCCAAACCCCGGTTTTGATATGCGGCGGAGACGGCCATCATGTGCGAGTAGCCGATAATCTCCGCGCCGCGCACGGCGACGAGGTGATGCACGAAGCCGACGAGTTCTTCGCCCGCCGCGAACGCGCCGAGTATCCAGCCGCCCGCGAGCCGCGAGACGATCAGGTGGCGGCGCGGCGAGAGTTCCAGATCGGGCATCCCGAACACCTCGCGCTGCAAACGGACGCACGTATCAAACTCCTCAATCGTCGTGCATTCGCGAATCAACACGTCGTCGCCGCCGTCCTCCGTCGCCGCACGATCAAGTTTATCCGTCTGTCCTGTCATCGAAATTTTCGCCCCGCCCTTCCGCATGTCGGATGAAACCCGGATGATAATAATTCAAACGATTATTCTGGTGTACCAGCTTTCGGGGACACGCTCGATGCGCCTCTCGCGCGTGCGCTCGGCGATGTCGCCTGCGAAGTTAATGACGACAAGGCGACCGGCGGCACGATAACGGCTATCGACGGCAGCGCGCAGTTCTGCGACGAGCGCGGCGGGGTGGCTGATGATTTTGAAGAGGACGAGGCGCGCGACCCCTGCGTGCTTCAAGAGCCACGCCGTTTTGCGCATGCCGGTCTGCCCGCACTCGCCCCAGAAGGCGAAAGGTTCTTCAAACTCACGACCCGCGCCGCGCGCTACCAGGTCGGGCTTGTAGCGCAGGCCGACGCGCCGCTCGATCTCAAGCGCGGGAAACTCCCCGACGAACATCGCGTAGCCGAGCGCCTTCATCAACACGTGCTCGTAGCTCTCACCCGTCCGCTGCCACAGGCGCACGCGCCGCCCCGCCAACTCGAAGTCGTAAAGCATAGGATGAGTTTCAAGTTTCAGGTTACAAGTTTCAAGTTAAAGACCGAAGAACCCGTCAGACCTGAAACCTGCAACCTGAAACTTGAAACTTTTTCATTCCTTCGTCGGATAAGCGGGAAGTTCGAGGCGGACGGTCAGCCCTTGCGGCGCGCTTGTGTCGAGCGCGACCCGGCCATTGAGCACGCCGACGAGGCGGTGCGCGATGACGAGGCCGAGTTCATTCATGTTCGTGCCGCGCTCGTTCGGCGCGTCAACCTCGATGGGGTCGAAGATGTGCGCGGCGTCGTCGGGCGGTTCGCCCTCGTCGCGTATCTCGACGCAGAGTTCGGCGGGCGAGAGCAGGAATGCGTTGACCGTCACCGTCCCGCCTTCGGGGCTGCGCCCGATGGCGTGTGCGAAGAAGTTGTAGAGCACCTGCCGCAGTTTGCCCTCGTCGGAAACAATCGTCCCGCAATCGGGCGCAGTCGTGCAGTCGAGCGTGATGCTTTTCCTTTGCGCGAGCCGCCCGACCGCCGTACACGCCTCGCGCAGCATCTCGCGCACGGAGAATTCGTGCAGAAACAGTTCCGTCTGCCCCGCTTCGAGCCGCGAGAGGTCAACGAGTTGTTTCAAACTCGTCTTGAGTTGCAGGCCGGAGTTCTGGATTTTCTCGCAGTAGCGTTGCTGCGCGGGCGTCAGGTGCTCGTGTTCGAGCAGGATTTCCGAGAAACCGAGCATGGAGGTGAGCGGCGTGCGCAGTTCGTGCGACATGCGCGTGAGAAAGAGCGAGCGGTAACGCGCCACGCGCTGCAATTCGAGGTTGGCCGATTCGAGCGCGCTGCCGCGTTCGCGTAACTCCGCGACGAGTTGTTCGATCTGCTCGCGCTGCTCGCGCAGGGCGGCGGCGCGGCGCGCGTTGCCGAGCGCGATGACGATGGGCGCGGCGATGTAGCGCAGGCCGCCCAGAGCCGCGCGCAAACGCTCCGGGTGCGACGAGATGGCGACGATTGAGCCGACGAGCGTGCCGCGCGCATAGATCGGCAGCGCGACCCCGGCCTTGATGCCCGCCTCCGCCAAGCGCGCGCGGGCTTCGTCCGAAGCGTTTGCTTCGCCCGTCGCCTCGCCGTCAGGCCACACCTGATATTCGCGCCCGCTCTCTTCCACCACGCTCGCCAGCAGACAGCCGACGCGCCTGCCCGCTTCTTCGTCCATGTGCGGGTGCGTGTGGATGGCGCTCTCGCTCAAGCGCCCGTCTTCGTTGCGCAGGAAGGTGATGAGACAGCAGAGATTCCAGTGGCGCAGCAGGATTTCGGAGAAGGCGTCGCAGACCTCAGCTTCGGTGGCGTATTCGCCCGGCGCGCAGATTTGCGTGTAGAAGATGTCAACGACCTCCGCGCCGAGCGCGGTCAACTCATCGGAGGCAGCCCCGTCCTCCGCCCTGGCGGAGGGCGATTGCAAACTCTTCTCAGCCCGTGCATTCATGTTGCCAAAACCGTGCGCCCCGCCTTCTGAGGGGACGACCGAACGTACTTAAATTGTCGGGAGCATCTGTTGCCCGAACTATAAAGCGTTGCTCGCACGAGTGTCAACGAAGCGCGGAAAAGCTGCCAGTTGTCCGCTGTCCATTGTCCGTTGTTTGCCTCCTGCGTCGGTTGAAACATTGATATGCAATTACTCGCCCATCAAACATAAACAAGCCACTACTGGCAACGGACAACTGGCAGTTTTCCTGCTATGATGCCTGTGGAGGAAGTTCCGCCTTTACCTGCTCGATGAACGGCCATTTGCGCGAGCACCCGCTCGCCGAACTCATCAGGGAAATCACCGTCGCCAAACTCTCCGGGGCGCTGCGTCTCGCGCGCGAGCGCGTGCAGGCCGTCGTGTATGCGGAGGCGGGCGAGATAGTTTTCGCGCGCTCGAATTTGCGCGTGCATCGTCTCGCCGTCTGCCTGCACCGTTGGGGCGTGTTGGAGGAAGATAAACTGGCCGCGCTCCTGACGGAATACATGTCGGACGCGGAGGCGGGCGCGGCGCTGCTCGATTCGGGCGCGCTCTCGAAAGACTCGCTCGCAAAACTTCTGGCGCGGCAGGCGACCGACGTGCTGCGCCCGCTCCTGTTGTGGACGGAAGGCGAGTGGAGTTTCGACCCGCGTGCGCGGCTCGCCGAAGACGTGCGCTGCAAACTGGAACTGCGGCAACTGCTCTTTGAGGCCGCGCGCCAACTCCCCGTCGAGTTCGTCGCCGCGCGTCTCGCCGACGACACGGAAATGATTTCGCCCGTCAGGGAGCTGCCCGCAGATTTGCAACTCCAGGCGCTCGAAGGCTTCGTCTTGTCGCGCGTCGAATCGCCGCTCGCACTCGGCGAATTGCTTGCCGTCAGCAGCCTGCCCGAAGAACAGGCGCGCTCGTGCGTCTACACGCTCGCGCTCGGCGGCTTCATCGCGCGCGCCGCCTGGCCTGCCGCATTCTCCACACACTCTCCCGCGCAAATGCGGACGGCAGACACCGTAGCCGCGCCCGATGCCGCGACGATGCCCGCTGCCGTAGAGAAGGCCGAACCCGGCGCGGCGCGTGCGGACGCGCCGCCCGACCCGCGCGCCGAAATTGACGCGCTCTTTGCGCTCGTCTACGAAGCAGACTACTACCAGATACTCGGCGTCGAACGCTCCGCCGACAGCGCGGAGTGTAAACGCGCTTACTACGCGCTCGCCAAACGCTTCCACCCGGATCGTTTCCAGCGCGACGCGGACGATGCGCTGCGCCCGCAGATCGAAGGCGCCTTTATGAAGATCACGCAAGCCTACGAGACCTTGCGCGACCC
This sequence comes from Pyrinomonadaceae bacterium, assembly GCA_035633995.1. Classification (GTDB taxonomy): domain Bacteria; phylum Acidobacteriota; class Blastocatellia; order Pyrinomonadales; family Pyrinomonadaceae; genus JAIVJZ01. The sequence continues at coordinate 6,808 of DASQDV010000627.1, forward strand.
GCGCGCACGCGCCGCTTACGAAATCAAACTCGGCGCACAAATGGTCACGCCCGGCTCGTCTCAGGCTTCCGGTCACGGCGGCGCGTCCTCACGCTCGCCCGCCAACCTCTCGCGCGAGCAGCGCGCCGCAGAGAGTTTCACGCAAGGGGTGGCCGCCCTCAAGCAGAACAATCTTTCGTCAGCCGTCACGCTGCTCGGCGAGGCCGCGCGGCTCGCGCCGCAACAGGCGCGCTATCACGCCTTCTACGGCAGCGCGCTGGCGCGCGACGTGCGCACACGCCATCAGGCCGAAGCCGAATTACAGACGGCCATCAAACTCGACGCGAATGATCCGGCTTATCACATCATGCTCGCCGAACTCCTGCGCACGCTCGGCCAATTGCTGCGCGCCGAACGCGAACTCGAACGCGCGCTCGCACTCGACCCCAATCATGAAGCCGCGCGCCGTATGTTCAACCAGCTAAGAAAGAGCGGCAAGTGACAGGCGACGGGCGGCGAGTTATAAGACATGAGCGATAAACAGGCGGGTCGGGTTGCGGGCAGTAGACCGTCGCGTTCAACGCTTTGTATTCAACGGCTTTTCTATTCACGATTTACGATTTACTATTGCCTTTACCCTGACTTGTCGCTTGTTCGTTCGTCACTTGTCACTGTAAAAATATGGCTTCGATTCAAATGAAATTGTCGGACGAAGACGGCATCGCGCGCGATG
>DASQDV010000628.1:0-3474 GCA_035633995.1 Pyrinomonadaceae bacterium
TGCCCCTCGGCCTTCTCCTTGATCGAGGCGATGAACTCTTTGGCGACCTTGTAATTAACGTCGGCTTCCAGGAGCGCAAGCCGGATTTCGCGCAGAGCCGCGTCAACGTGCTCCGGCGTCAACACGCCCTCGCCGCGCAAATTCTTGAGCGTGCGCTTCAGTTTGTCGGATAAAGACTCGAACATGATCCTTTAAGACGCGGCCACGGGCTGTAGCCGAAAACTGACATGATAAAGGCGTGCGCAAAGAGAGTCAAGGAAAGGGGATGCGCCTCCGGCCTGGCTGCCTCTGGCACTGCGCTTGACTGATCACTTCGAACGAGCCGCCGACACGTACTGTAACCGTGCAAATATCCGCTTAAACCACACAGGGAGGACGAAAGATGGACGCAATTACGCTGTTAAAAACCGACCACAAGAAGGTCGCAGGGATTTTCGAGAAACTCGATGACACGACCGAGCGCGCCGAAAAGACGCGCGAAGAGTTGTTCACAAAATTGAAGCAGGAGCTAGACCTGCACGCGCACATTGAAGAGAAGATTTTTTATCCCGCGATCAAACAGGCCGAGGAGACGCGCGAGATCACTTTGGAAGCCTTGCAGGAACATCATGTCGTCAAAGTGCTGCTGCGTGAGTTGGACGCGATGGGCGTGACGAGCGAGACGTGGACGGCGAAGTTGAAAGTGCTCAAAGAGAACGTCGAGCACCACGTCGAGGAAGAAGAAGACGAGATGTTCAAGAAGGCGCGCACCGTCCTGAGCACGGAGCAACTCGAAGAACTTGGCGCGCTGATGGAAGAGGAGAAGCGTCAGCAGAAACCTCTGTCGGCATCGGCGAATTAAGCAACGACAATGACGACCATCGAGGGCGGGCGCGGTTCATCACACCGCGCCCGCTTTTTCATTCCGCCGCCACGCGAACGTCCTGCCGCGCGAACCTCTCCAGCGCGAGCGCGAGTCCCATGATGAGATAAAAGACCATCACCACTTCCGAGTCGCCGAAGTTGTAATGCACCAGCCCGCTCGCGAAGAACCCGACGAGGCCGCCGAGCGCGCCGAGCACCAGCCCCCGCTCGCGCCAATCCTTGAGCGCGGGCGCGCGCCACAGACGCCACAGCATTCGTGCGTAAATAAAGACGATGGCGAGCCACATCAGGAGCGCAGGCAACCCACGCTCCAACGCGAACTGCAAAGGCGTCGAGTGCATGTGGCCGACGGGCAGACGCCCGCCGTCGAACAAACGCCACTCGCGCCAGTGCCGCTTGATCGAATCCATCCCGACGCCGACGAAGACGTGGCGCGGCCTGCGCACGAACAACTCGAAGCCCTCGCGATAGACGGTCGCGCGCCACGAGATCGAACCGTCCTTGCGATCAAAAAACCCTACGCCGCGCTTCTGCTGCAACACGTAAAGACCGAGCGGCACGACCAGGAGCGCGCCGAGCGTGACCACCGCAACAGCGCGCCGGCTGCCCGCGCCGACGAGCGCCATCACGATGGTCGAGAGCAGAAACGAAAGCCAGGAGGCGCGCGTCACCGTCAGCAACAAAGCGATTCCTAACCCGGCGACGGCCAGCGCGAGCAGCGCGCCCTGCCACGAACGCTTTCGTCTGAGCGCGATGAGCAGGCCGACGGCCAGCGAACCGATTAACTGCAAGACTTCCGCGTAGGTCGTATAGTGGCCGTAAAAGCCGGACGCGCGTTCGTCGCGCCCGCGCGCCCAGCCGGTCAAACCGAGTTTCTCTTCCGGCGTCGCGCCTGCAAGCAACGAGCCGCGCAGGATTGGCGTCTCGAACACCCATTCGCGGCGATATACCTGCAAATACGCCGCCGGCGTGCCCGTCGTCGCCGCGTTGGCGGCCAGCCGGCGCGCAAGCGCGTCCGGCGAGTTGCTTGCCACACGGTCTACTCTGAGCAGCGTGTCGCCCTCTTTGACGCCCGCCCCGCGCAAGGGGCTATCCGCCGTCATGCCCGTCACCTTCACGCCGCGCCCGACGGCGCGCTCGCCGAACGTGTAGACGACGTTCGCCATGCACGAGGCGACGAGCGTGAAGACGAGCAGACGAATCATGCGCCGCGACGTGATGTTTTGCGCGACGAGGTAGACGATGGTGAAGAGACTCGCCGCGCGCAGTTTGCCGATGGAAACGTCCGGGTCGTAGGAGGCGAGCGCGGAGATGAAGGTGAGTATGAAAAAGCCGAGCAGCGCGTAGTCGAGCGGCGTGCGAAAAGTGCGCGGGCGCGGGCTGAGCGTGAAGCGCAGCGTCCACAGGAGCAGCCCGACGCCCCAGGCGATCTGCGTCCCCGCAATCGAATGCGGCGCGCAGAAGGCGAGCAGGAACAGGCATCCGGCGAGCGCGCGTTCGAGCCAGATGAGAAGCGCGCCCCTGTGCGTGCCGGTGTTGTCGCTCTCAATTTCCGCGCCCGTGCGGGTCGCAGCGAGGCTCATAGCGTTGTTGCTTTCATATTCAATCGGCGTCTTCGTCGTTTTCGCTTCGTCCCGCCCACTCGTCTTCTTCGCGTCGCAACTCTTTAACATAGGCGGCCATGAGAAGCACGCAGCCAAGCGACAGGATTACAGCCCCGACCAGCAAAACGAGCTTAACGACGCGCGGGTCGAGTTGAAATTTCGCCTCCAGCCACGCGACCAGCAAGCCGAGACACACTCCGGCGAGCACGAGCGCGATCCACTCTCGCGCGGCAGAAGTGTCTATGAATCGGGGAAGACGAAACATCGAACCGTTCGTTCGTGCGCGGCGTCAGTAGGCATTGTCGCCGCGCAGCATCACGGGCAGCGTGCGCAGGATGATCTTGAGGTCTAGGAGGAGCGACCAGTTTTCGATGTAGAAGAGATCGAGGCGCACCATCTCTTCAAACGACAGGCGGTTGCGGCCTGACACCTGCCACAGGCCGGTCAGCCCCGGCTTCATGTCGAGCCGCTTGCGATGCCAGAGTTCGTAGGCTTCGACTTCGTAAGGGAGGGGCGGGCGCGGCCCGACGACGCTCATGTCGCCCCTGAGCACATTCAATAACTGCGGCAACTCGTCCAGACTCAGGCGGCGCAGCACGCGCCCGACGCGCGTGACGCGCGGGTCGGTGCGCAACTTGTAGACGGGGCGCACGTCGTCGCCGAGATTCGTCTCGGCGCGCCCGGCGATGTACTTGCGTGGATAGTCGCGGTGCAGCGCGTCGTCGGAGTCCGATTGCATCGTGCGGAATTTGAGAAAGAGGAAGATGCGCCCGTCCATCCCGACGCGCTCCTGCCGGTAAAAGACGCTGCCCTTCGAGTCCAGCTTGATGAGCGCGGCGATGACGAGCCAGAGCGGCGAGAGCAGGGCGAGCGCGAGCGCGGCGACGAGTATGTCCATGCCGCGTTTGACGATGCGCGCCGTGCTCGACAAAGGCTCGCGGAAGAGTTGGATCATCGGCAGCGCGCCGATCTGGTCGATCTCGGTCTTGCGCGGCAGGCAGTTGAA
>DASQDV010000629.1:0-3747 GCA_035633995.1 Pyrinomonadaceae bacterium
GTATCAGGGGCGGATGGACGACGCCATGCGCGCGCTCGAAGACGGTGCACGGATCGAACCCGACCACCCGTTTGTCCGCACATTTCGCGCCGTCGCGCTCTACCGGCAGGGGAAACCTGCCGAGGCGGCGGAACTTCTGCGCGGCGTGCTCGACACGCACCCGGAGATGGACGGCATCCGCCCGCACTATGCTATCGCCCTCAGCAAACTCGGCCAGCACGAGGCGGCGCGCGCGCAGTTGACCGAGCGCGTCAAGGAAGTGGCGGAGGCCGATCACGACGCGCCTTACTGGATCGCGACCGCCTACGCCGTCGAAGGCATGGCGGATCAGGCGTTCAAGTGGTTGGAGCGCGCCATCAATCGCGGCAACGAGAATTTGCCCTGGTTCAGGGCGAACCCGGAGTGGGCTGCGCTCAGGGACGACCCGCGCTTCGAGATGTTGATGCAAAGGATCGAGAAATCGCACGCGCAGGCGAGAGTCGGGGTGGAATAAGATGTAAGACGCGGACGGGAACGGGTTGAACTGATATGAAAACCTTCGTTATCGGCGACGTACACGGGCGGCGCACGCAGTTGAATCGCCTGCTTGAGATGATCCCGCGCGAGCCGGAGCGCGACATGCTCGTCCTGCTCGGCGACATCATTGATCGCGGCGAAGACGTGCCCGGCACGGTGGCAGACGTGGTAAGCCTGCGCGAGGAACAACCCGAACGCGTGCTGTGCCTGCGCGGCAACCACGAACAGATGTTGCTCGACTTCGTTGACGACGGCGCGACGCTCTGGCTGCACGCGGCGGTCGGGAGCGAGTCCACCTTTCAACAGTACACCGGGCAGCCCTTGCGCGTGCGCAGCGAACAGGACTTCGCCGCGCTCCGCGCGGAGTTCACCGCCGCCGTCCCGCCCGCGCACCTCGACTTTTTCCGCAGCCTCCCGCTCTATTACGAAGACGACTACGCGCTCTACGTACACGCCGGGCTGCCCGGAGGGCAACACCCGCGCGACACGCCCGAGCAGCACCTCCTCTGGTCGCGCGACGGGAACTTCTTCCGCAACTACACGGGCAAGCCCTGCGTCTTCGGCCACACGCCCGCGCCGCTGCTGCCCTTGCGCGGCCGTCTCGGTCGTCACGGCATCTACATCTCACACAGCGCCATCGGCATCGACAGCGGCTACATCCACTCGTCGCCCCTCAGTTGCCTCCAGCTCCCCGATTGCATGCTCTACCAGACTTTCACCGACGGCCACACTGCCACGCACCACCTCAAAGCCTTCATGCCCGAACCCCTGCGCGCCATGCAGAAAAAGAGCGTTGCGAACCAACAATCCGCCGGGGTCTAAAACGTAAGGGAAAAGGGGAAAGGGGAAGGTAAAAAACAAGAGGACGCGTTTATCGTGCGCCGCTTGCTTTCTACCTTCCCCTTTCCCCTTTTCCCTTTTCCCTGCTCTATCTCACGGTCTGCCGAAACGCGCCCGGTATTCGATGGAGGTGACGAAGCCTCTGACCATCGTGCGGTAGTCGGTCGGGTTGGCGTTGAGGTAGTTGAGCCAGTTGTTGAATCCGCCCGCGTCCGCGTCGCGTTTCAGGTAGCCGAAGTATTGCATGGTGACGAACGCGCCGTTGTACTCGGCGCGCTCCACCTGCGGGTGCTCGACGATGGCGCGCAGGACGGCGGCGCGCGTGAGACGCCCCGCGTTCAGGTCTGCGAGCAGCGTCTCGCGCGTCACCGCGCCCGTCAAGGTGATGCCGATATTCTTCAGGAGATGGTCGAGGAATGGCTCGTTCGGGAACGTGTTGGTGACGGTGCGGAAGTCTGCGCGCTGCATCCACGCGAGGTTGAACTCAACTTTGCGCGCGTCCAACTCGGCGGAGGTCTCTGCGGAAAGCCGCGCGAGGTCGCGGACGAATTCGGCGTAAGTCGGTCGCCGCCCCAGCCCGACGCGGTAGAAGCGATAGATGTAATAACCCTTCTCGTAAAACTCGACCGAGCGGAAGAAGGAAGAAGAGATCGTGACGCGGTCGCACCTCACATCGTTGAAGATGTTCGGGCAGCGCGTCCACACGCCCACCCAATCGAGCAAGCCGCGCACGTCCGGCTCGCGCCCGAGAAAGTCCAGATAGTGCATGCGCACGAAGAAGGGCGCGTCGTCAATCGGATTGGACGCGGAAGTTGAAGAGTCGTTGTCCGTGATGACGACTGATAGGGTGTGTTGTTCGCCGCGTTCCCCGCCCGTCACGTTCGTCAGCACGAGATTGAAGGTTTCGTCGCCTTCGACGAGCGCGTCGTCAATCGTCGTGATGGGGATGGTCCTGGTGGATTCGCCCGACTCGAACCGGAGCGTGCCGGTCGCCCTCACGTAATCGGAGCGGTCGGATGCGAGGCCGGAGCAGGGCTGCGGCGCGCCGGAAGCATCGCGGCAACCATCGGTCGTCGCGTAGTCTACGGTGGCGGGGTGCGTCAGGTCGCCGAGTCGCGTGATGACCAGAAAATCGGCGTGCCGCCCGTCTTCGCGTATGCGAACCGCTGTGTTGCGCCACTGGATGGTGGAGCGCACGCCTTGATTCCAGTCGGGCGCGGTATCGTGCGCGGGGTTCGTCGTGATCCGTTGTTGATTGCCTCCGTCTGCCGCGTTCATCCGGTACAACTCAAAATTTCCATTGCGGTCGCTTGAGAAGATGAGCGTTCGCCCGTCGGGCGACCAAGTGGGCGTCTTGTCTGTCGCCGCGTTGTTCGTCAGCCGCGTCTGATTCGTGCCGTCCCAGTTCATCAAATAGATTTCGGCGTTGCCGTCACGCGTCGAGGTGAAGGCGAGCTTCGAGCCGTCGGGCGACCACGCGGGGTTGGTGTCGCGGTTCGAGCCGATTGAGAGGATGCGCTCGCTTGAGCCGTCGAGGTTGACGACCGCGATGGCCTGATCGTGGAAGCCCGCGACGCGATTAACCACGTAGGCGAGGCGCGTCCCATCGGGCGACCAAGCGACCTCCAGATAAGTTGCGTCGAGCGGAACGAGCAGAGTGCGCCCCGTGCCGTCAACGTTGACGACGGCGAGCGTGTAGGCCAGATCGGAGCCGCCGATAAAGGCGATGCGGCGGCCATCCGGCGACCATGAAGGCTTCTCGGAAACGTCGCTCACGACTGCGAGAGGCCGCGCGTTCGTCCCGTCCGCGTTCATCACGAACAGTTGACGCTCAGGCCGGCGCACGTAGGCGATCAACTTGCCGTCGGGCGACCACGCGGGCGATTTTTCCTTCTCCGCGCTTTTGGTCAGGTTCACCTCGTTCGTGCCGTCGGGGTTCGACGTGTAGATGTCCGTGTCCTCGCTGTTGGCGGGATTGACGCGCAGGAAGGCGATGCGCGAAGCGGCGGAAGCGGGCGCAGGGAGTGTGGGCGCAGCCGTCTGCCAGTCGGCGTCGAAATTGTTACCCGCGCTTCCTGTAATGCGAAAGACCAAAGCCCCGTTCGAGTACATCACGTAGACATCCCGCTTGCCGTCGCGGTCGCTCGTAAACGCTATTCCGTCGCCGCCCGCGAGCCACGTCGGCAGGGTATCCGCCGCAGGGTTGTTCGTCAGGCGAGTCACTGCGCCGCCCGTCGCGGCGACGGTGTAAATCTCCGGGTTGCCGTCGCGTGTGGAGACGAAGGCGAGGCTCTTGCTGTCGGGCGACCAACTGGGGCCGCTCGCGTCGGGCGGGTACGCGAACGAATTGAACGTGAGCGGCTCGGTGGCGACGCGCGTTTGGCCGCTGCC
>DASQDV010000630.1:0-2018 GCA_035633995.1 Pyrinomonadaceae bacterium
CGTGCGCTCGTGTGTTAATCCCCGCCACCTTTTTCAGGGAACAGCTAAGGACAACTCACAAGATGCGGTGCGCAAACGGCGCAATACCAGAATGTATGGCGAGCAAAACGGCAATCATAAATTAACTACAAAACAGGTCATGTCCATCAGGCGAATGTGTCAAGAGCACAAGTTACTTCAGAAAACCATTGCCAAGAATTATGGCGTGAGTGAAGCTACCGTGTCTTACATTGCAAATGGCGGCCGATGGAGAAGGAAGGATAGAAACGATGATTGAGCGTCTGACGATGGCTTCGCTCTCGGAGCAGTTGCACACGAAGTTCCGGCTCGCGGTTGAAGCGGGACAGGTGATCGAAGTGGAACTGGTCGAGGTGCAGGCTGAGGGCGACGTGGCGGGGCAGACGGAACGCTTCTCGGCGGTCTTTCGCAGCGCGCTCGATACTTTTCTCCAGCAACGCACCTACGCGTTCGAGCACGAAGCGTTGGGGAGTTTCGAGTTGTTCATCGTGCCGATTCGGAAGAACGACGCGGGCTTTTATTACGAAGCGGTTTTTAATCGCGTGAAGTAGCGGGCGCGGGTCGGGCGTCTGCGGGTCGCCGCTCCATGTGGATGTACGCGCCCACGTCTTCAATCGGCGAGAAGCCGAACCGCTCGTAGAAGCGCAGCGCGGCGGTGTTCATTTTAAAGACCATGTGACGCAGCGGCACGCCCGCCGCTTCGGATTCGGCCACCAGACTGTTCAGCAACGCCGCGCCGACGCCCTGATTTTGAAACTCCGGCAGGATCGCGATGTCGAGCAGGCGAATCTGCTCCGGCGTCCTGCCGATCCAGAACCTTCCCACCGGACGTTCTTTGTAGAGAATGATGCTGTACTCCGCGTCGGGAAACCGCGCGTGATACTGCGCGGCCTGCGCTTCGAATTGCGAGCGGAGAAAGGCCAGTTTCATCGCCTCGTCCCAATCGACGAGCGCCATCTCGTCCGCGCGCGAAGCGGCGTACACGCCGAGCAGAAACTCTTCGTCTTCCGGCCGCACCGCACGCAGAGCGACCTCGCCGCTGTCATCAAGTAAACGCACCACTCTCTTCCTCAGCCTCCGGCAAAATATTCTCACAGGATAACGCAAACGCTCGACGTGCCGCTCAGCCCGCGCCGTTTAACGCGGGCGTGAATCGGGCGGGCGCGGCGTCGTTCGGGGCGGGCGACGGGAGTGTACATCTCCGGCTTTCCGGGTCTCTCATTTTTCATCTTCGGCGACGGGCTATCGGTCGCACGCGTGTGATTGATGACGGCCAGATAGTGCGTCTCGCCCTTTTTTTCCCCGGCATCCACTAAGAACAGGGAGAACTTTCCGAGCGCGTCGTGCTGAAGCACGTAGGTCTGTTGCAGGTCGGACAGTTTGCCGTCGGCTCGGAACAGCAGCGAGAAGCACTCGCCCTCCACACGCTGCGCGCCCTTGCGCGGTCGCTGGTCTTCGACTTCGACGAGCGTGAGGTTGACCACCTTGTACGGCCCCACCGTGACACGGAACTCGCTCTTCAAGTACGGCTCGAAGGTCGCCTGTGTGAAATGGAAGAGGCGTTCGCCGGCGGCTTGCGCCGGAATTTGAAAGTAACCTCTGGAATCTTTGAGTTCGTTCTTTTGCCCGAAGACGGAGACGGCGGACTGGGAAAATATCCCGACGGCAACCGCCGAGGCAAATGCGGATTGCAAAAAGCCACGACGAGAGATGGACATATGACTATGCTCCTGAATTGGTGGATGACTTTGACAGCTTGATAGAAGGTCTTACGAGGGTTGGAAAGTAGCGGAAAAGCCTACATGCCCTTCGCGGAGGAGTGTAATCCTTTTACAAAAAAATGACAACGCTCATCTTAAACTTTTAACAGTGGCTTGAATCTTTATCCTTGAAATTGCCAGCATCAAGCCGTACAATGACCGCCTCGCGGGGATCAAGCCTTTCTAGAATCCTGTACGAATTCAAAGCTCTATCAAACTTAACTGACGCCCCCGACGCCG
>DASQDV010000631.1:0-3042 GCA_035633995.1 Pyrinomonadaceae bacterium
GGAAGTCGTAGTTGAACAAGTCCTGGAACCACATGCCCTCGACGCAGAGGACGCGCCATGCATCATTCGGGTCTGCGGAGCCGTGCTGCGTCTTCATGCGGTCGTTGCGATCCGAATTGGAATTCGTCGAAGACGGCTTGAAAAGGTTGATGATTTGCGAGATGGGGAAGCCTTCGGGCGCTCTCTTGGCGTCGAAGTTGCGCATGATGGTCATGGCGAGTTGCGCCATCGAGAGCTTCGCGCCGCGCGCCGTGTCGGTGATGACGGCCACGTCGCGCATGAACTGCTCGTAGTTGAAGAACTTGAAGAGCGGCGTCCAGTCGCCCGTGTGGCGGTTGACGACCATCAGCGTGAACACGCCGCAGTTCGGGTGGCAGTTGCAACTCGACCATCCCCACGGCGCGTCCGCGCCTTGCAGCATGTCCATCACCGAGGTGAAAGCGGAATAGGACGAGAGCGGGAACCAATCGCGCTGTGCTTTGAGTTCGCCGCCAAGTTGTTTTTCCAGATCGGTCGCCATGTCTGCGAGCGTGTAACGCTGCTGGATGCGCACGTCGTCGGGCACGTCCTCGTCGCGCCCCGTGAAGGAGACGGGCTGGAAGGCGATGGTCTGAATCTTGTCTATGTTCTTCGCGGCGAACTCGACGATCTGGCCGATGGCGTCGTTGTTGATCGTGTTGACGATGGTGGTCACGAGCGTGACTTTGATGCCGACTTCCGCGAGATTGTCGATGGCCTTCTGCTTCACGTCGAAGAGATTACCGACGCCCCGGTGCTTGTTCTTCTCCTCGCTCACGCCGTCGAATTGCAAATAGACGCCGTGCTGCCCGGCCTCTTTCGCCTGACGGCAAAACTCTATGTCTTCGGCGAAGCGGATGCCGTTCGTCGCGGCGAGTATGCGGTAGAAACCGATCTTCTTGGCGTAGGCGACGGCTTCGAGGTAGTAGGGCGAGAGCGTCGGCTCGCCGCCGGAGAAGAGGATGATGACCTGACGACGCGGTTTGAAAGAGACTGCGCGATCAAGTATGGCTTTCGTGTCCTCGAACGTCGGCTCGTGGACGTAGCCGACCTGATTGGCGTCCATGAAGCACGGGTTGCACATCATGTTGCAGCGGTTCGTCAGATCAACCGTCAGCACCGCGCCGCGCCCGAACTTGATGTCCGACGTGCCGTGCCGGTGGACGTGCGCGTCTTCCGCCGCGCGAAAATCGCGCCCGTAAAATAGCGACTCGATGCGCTGCAAAAACTCAGGGCTGGTCGCCATCACGTCAACGAACTCGCCGTGCTTCGCGCAAGTCTTGCGCATCACGATGCGCCCGTCCTCTTCGACGATCTGCGCCTTGATCTCGCCCGGATGCTCGTGCATCAAGGTCTCCAGAGGCGTCTGGCCGCTGATCACGGCCTCGCGCACTTCCTTCACGCAGGTCGGGCACAAGGAGTCAGTCTCGCGCGGGAAACCGAGCGGCGGCGAGGTCTTCTCGTAAGATTTCAGGAGCGGCCCCGGCGCCCACTGCGGGCGGATCGCCTCGCCTTCGGGCAGCGCACGATTCACGGACTGAAACACCTTCCACGCCGCGTTCGATATATTCGAAATCAGCGTCGAACTTTTCACCCCGCTGAACTTGCCTCTCACCGATTCATTACGGCGAAATTGATCGCTAAACACTAGACTTTCGTCCTCCGAGAGTTAATTGCCAGCCCGCATTAGATGCTTGAAGTAGGGAACGGTCGCCTGACGTTTTCACTCACGACCGCTGCTTAAAGACCGCCGCCTGCCGTAAACGCTTGAAGAAGCGTAAGCTACAAGCAACGCGCTATGATAAAGGCATCGGCGCGTAAAGACAAGACAGGAAAGGCATTTCAAAACGGCGTGCGCGGCGTTTCAAAATGGCAAGCGTAGCGTTTCAAAGCAAAAAGCAAGGCCGCCCGGCGAGACGCGGGCGTGTAAATCGAACGGCCAGAGAGAGCGCACGAGATGCAAAAACAAAACCGCCGCGCAGGAGATATGCGCGGCGGCCTCGCGGCGCGTTTGCCCCCAACTGCAAACGCGCCTTCGGGATGCCCACTTCATCCCGAATCTTTTAGCTTCAGGCGCGTCGCCCGGCAAGCAGGCGCGCCACCGTCTCCGTCAAAAGCGCGATGTCCTTCGGCTTATGCAGGAAAGCGTCGGCCCCTGCGCGGTGCGCCTCCGCCTCGCAATCGCTGGCCGAGAACATAATGATCGGAATCTGACGGCGATGAGGCAGCGTGCGCGCCTGCCGCACGATCTCGACGCCGCGCGCCCCCGGCAACTCGTTATCGCACAGCAGCAGGTCATAGTGTGCCTCGCCTGCAATCTCTCCGAGCGCCTCCGCCCCGTCGGCACACTGCCGCACCGTCCAACCCTCCTCTTCCAGCGCCTCCCTCGCCGCCTCCGCCAGCACTTTATTGTCCTCCACGTGCAGAATAACGGCCGACCCTGCCCCCTTCTCCGGCGGGCTATCAATCACACGATAGCCAGTGGCGGCGGCAGGCGCGCGAATGATGCTGCGCTTACGAGGCACGATTGGCGTGCGCACATGCAGCAAATGCTGATGCCGATTCTTAAGCAGCGAAATCAGGCTATGATGATGTTTAAAGCCGAGCCACTGCGCCGCCTTCGAAACCATCCCATCGGCATCCTTGAGCGCGCGCTCGATCAAATGCGACTCGTACCTGCGCACCGCATCCCTGAAAGAAAACCCCCTCCAGTCCGGCGGCGAAGGTGACGCGCCTGTCAGGAACAACACGCGGCGGGCGCAGGCGCAGAGGCGCTTGACGGTCGCCATGTTCTGCGACTTATCGAGCAGGTCTGCGGCGCGTTCGTAAGTTGTACTCAACTCTTGCTCCGGGAGATGCGAACCGCACTCCTCGATGATGGTCAGCGCCGCCTGCCCTGCACTTTCGACATCCCCCGCCTGCTCCGCCACCTCAACCGCCCGCCGCAGCACCTCACACGCATTCAGCGGGCGACCCATCCGCGCCAGCGCAATCCCATGCGTGGTCAACGCCTCCGCCAACAAC
>DASQDV010000632.1:0-4550 GCA_035633995.1 Pyrinomonadaceae bacterium
GCCGGAGTTGATGTGGACGCCGCCGCTGTCGCCCGTGCCCGTGTAGCGTTCGCTGTAGTGGTCGGGGTCGTCGTCGGCGGTGTAGCCGCTGTTGCTCGCGCGGTGCGGGTTGTCCATGTAGCGCAGGGCGTCGCCCGCCACGCCCGGCGTGTAGCACTGCTCGCCGATCATCCAGGTGTTCGAGGTCTGACCCTTCGTGTAGCGTTCGACCATCGCGCCGAACACGTCGGACATGGACTCGTTGAGCGCGCCCGACTCGTTCACATAGGCGAGACCGGCGGTGCGCTCGGTGATGCCGTGCGTCATCTCGTGGCCGCAGATGTCGAGCGTGACGAGCGGCCCGAAGGACGAGCCGTTGCCGTCGCCGTAGGTCATGGAGTTGCCGTTCCAGAAGGCGTTGTTGTAGCCCACGCCGTAGTGGACTTTGGAACTGATGAGGCCGGTGACGCCGTCGGCGGAAGTGTAGAGGACGGGGCCGCCCGCGCCGTCAATGCCGCGCCGGTTGTGCGTGTTGAGGAAATAGTCGTAGGTCTTGGCCGCGCCGTAGTGCGCGTCCACGCCCGCGCGCTGCGTCGTCGAGTTCCAGATGTTGTCGGCGTCGGTGAAGCGATAGACGGAGGAGGTCGTGTTGCGCATGTCGAAGGTGCCGATCTTGCGCGTGAGGTCTTCCATGTAATAGGTCGGGGAACGGAAGTAGGTGTTGATCGTCACCGTGCCGCTGTAGAGCGACGAGCCGGAGGCGCTCTGCAAGTTGTCGTAGCTCATCACGACGTTGCCCGTGTGCGCGTCAACGAAATAGACGGGCATGGAGGTGTGTTCCGTGCCGTCTTCGCGGCGCAGTTGGACGCGATAGGTCAGGTAATCGTTGCCGTCCTGGCGGAGGATTTCGAGGTCGGCGGCGGGCGGCGCGGTCAGGCAATCATCGCAGCCGAGACTGCTGATGGCCGTGCGGACGGCCTCGTCGGTCGTGCGGTAGGGGGTGGTGTTAACTTCGACCGAGTCCAGAAGGTCGTCCGTGACGGCGAAGACCGAATCGTCGGGGTTGAGGTGGACGATGGCCTGGGCGCCAAAGACGGGCACGTCGTTGTAAGTCTGCTGGAAGCGCGTGTGCGTCTTCTCCTGATCATCTTTCTCGGCGCGCATGGCTTTCAGTGCGCGTTTGGCGTCGCGGATGCCGTGCTTCTCGGCGCGCTCCGCGATGATGTTGTGCGCGATCTCTTTCGAGCGCGCAAGTTTGTCGGCTGACTTGTCGCGCGAGGCCGAAGCCTCATGACGAGGGAGGGCGAGGGCGAAGAGGAACGCGAGGGAGATCGCAATTACCAAAATGGGCTTTTTCATCAGTTCTCCTTGAGTAGCTTGAGTAGGTTGCTAGTGTTGTGGGGTGGTGAAGATGAGGCCAGCGCGCACGGCGCAGCCCCGCGAACGAAAAAATGGCGGGCAGGATGGGGCAGTGTTGTTGCCTAAAAAAGAATGAATTGAGCACAGAAAGCGTGAGATGAGAGCGAAACCGTTGCCTGATTGTCGGTCTAATGATGCCGGACAGAAGTTATCGAGAGACCCAGACAGTAAATAGGTTGAAACAAATTGTAATAATTGTACTGCGATTCGGGGGACGTAACTATTAACAGCTTATTAAGGTGGAGGCAAGACTTTTCAATAGGCCGATATTGCGTTGCAACGAAAAAATAACAATCCGCACGCAAATCGCGCTGCCTGATCAACAGCCTTCAAATTATTTAACCGTCTCGCTTCATCTGCAACGCCATTTAGAGGATAAGAATCGAGCGATTATGAACCGGAGCAGAAGGTCGCGTCAGCTTTCTGCTGGTGCCGCGCGTGAGGTTGAGTTTGCGTCCGTGTCGTTCGCCGCGACTCAGCGGCTGCGTGGATATGCGCCCGTGTCGTCCGGTCGCCAGTCAACGACGGGCTGGATGGCTGGGTTATCCCTACAGACCCAGACGTTGGCGCGCATGCCGGTGCGCAAGATTTTCCTTCTGCGCTCGATGCGTTGCCAATCGCTGCGGGTGAACGGCTGGCCGTTGATTAGATAGAACTTCGACGGGTCGTCCGTCGCGGGGTGGCGGATCGTGACTTCTTCGGTCGTGTCGAAGTTGGTGCGGATGCGCAGGAAGGTGCTGCCCTTCCGGCGACGATAGGCGATGATGCGGCCATCATAGGAAGTTAGCTCGTTCCGGTCGCATTCCAGCCTTGACGGCGGCATGATGCGGCCTCGTTGCGGTTGCTGCTCTTGCGCAAAGAGCGCCCCGCTCGCCGCTGAAACGGATAACACTGCCGCGAAAAGAGACGTTGAAAATATACGCATCGAAATTTTCTCCCACCGGCTTAAATTAGAAGGAGCGCCCCCGAAGAAGCGCTCCTTCAATTTTACTACTACAGCTTTAAACGCGAGACAGCTTATTTGCCGTTGCGGTACGTTGACCACATGCTGTCGGCGCGATCCGACTGGCCTGCGCTGAACTTGTACATGCAGGGGTCGTCCGTGTAGTCCATGAAGTTTTCGTAAGGATCGAGACCGGCGTTCGACTTGCAGGTGTCGAGAGCTTTGGTCGGACAGCCGTAGACGTTCGTGCGCTCGGCGGGCGTGTCGGCGACGCCGTCGCCGCTGCCGAAGCAGCCGTTCTGGAACGTGTGGTAGAGGCCGAGCCAGTGGCCGACTTCGTGCGTGCCCGTGTCGCCTTCGTTATAGGGAGCGTAGTTGGAGCCGGGCAGCGTCGCCCAATAGCAGATCACGCCGTCCATCTTGGGGTTAGTCGCGTATTCATTCGGGAAGGTCGCCCATCCGAGATAACCGCCGCCGCCGGTGGTGTAGAAGTTCAGATCGTCGGCAGTGCCCTGGCGCAACGCATTCTTCATCTGCGCTTCCGCAGCCGAGCCGAGGCCAGCGTTATACCAAGTGTCGTTGACCGTGCGCGTCACGCCCGCCCGCACAAAACGGAACGACATGTTCGCCGCAGCCGCACGATAGACGGGGCCGTCCAGACCTGCGTAATGCTCGTTCATCGTCGCGATCTGGGCGTCGAGACGCGAATCGGGGATGTTGCCCGTGCCGCTCGCCGTGGAAACGACGTGGAAATAGACGTTGATGGTGATGGAACCGTTCGCGTAGAGACGTGCGGCGTCGGTGGAGGTGCCGCCGCCGTCGCCGCCCTGACCGCCACCGTTGGCAGAGCGGTTTTTCTCGATCTGCTTGTTGACCTGCTCAATTTCGATATCGTCGGCGTGGCGCGTCTTGCACTTTCTGCCGGCGTCGAGGAAAGCTTTATGAGATTCAAAAACAACGCCGTCGGGAGCGACGATTCTACCATCCGCACGGACGGCCGACTGGCTTCCCGGATCATCCGGACGCCCTTGAGCGCCGACATCTTTAAGGGGGACACTGGCTAACAAAAATGCCATGCTGACCGCGAGCAGAACAAAGGCCAAGGTGAACTTTTTCATTCGTTATCTCCGAAGTTTAAGCTGACTGTTGTTGTGGGAGGATGGGTGATGGGGGCCCAACCAAGTAGAGCGGGCACTATACACTTTTGTAAGTTAATTGACAACTTATTTTTTACATCATCGCAACAAAAAATGCGCCAAATCCGCACATTTCTGGCTGTAACAAAAAAACAACAATTCGGCGCTGGCCGAAAGCGGAAAACTTCGAGGTTTGCTTCGAGCGTGGACGGTGGGGCGACTCCTTAAAGTCCCTTTTTAGCTCTACGTTCGGAAAAACGGCGCAGCATTTGCGGCAGCAAGAGCGACGTTTGCACGACCGAGCCGGTCGTAAAGCGGCGCGCGAAGCCGCGAAACAGTTTTGCCGCGCCGGGCGTGTAGTTGAACCACCAGAGGTCGTGCAGGCGCGCGAGGCGATTGACGTGGATGTGCCGCGCCGAGACGAGTTCCAGAAGCCCCGCGCGCCCGTGCGTGCGCCCGATGCCGGAGAGTTTCACGCCGCCCCAAGGCGTCTGCGCGATGCCGTGCGTATAGAGCACTTCGTTGACCATCACCGTGCCCGCTTCCAGACGCTCCGCCACGCGCTCGCCGCGCCGGATGTCTGTTGTCCACACGCTCGCCGTCAAACCGTAGGGGCTGTCGTTGGCGCGCGCAATCGCTTCTTCTTCCGTCTCAAAAATCATCAGCGGCAGCACCGGCCCGAACGTCTCCTCGCGCATCAACTCCATCGTGTGATCGACGCGGTCTACGACCGTCGGCTCGTGAAACGAACCTTCATTTTTTCCGCCGCGCCCGCCGCCCGCAAGCACGCGCGCGCCGTGCGCGACCGCGTCGCTGATGTGCGCCTCGACTATGTCGCGCTGACGCGCGCTCGACATCGCGCCGATGTCCGTGCCCTCGCGCGTGCCCGCGCCCTGCTTGAGCGCACGCGTCAACTCCACCACGCGCGCCGTAAATTGCTCCGCGATCTTTTCCTCCACGTAGCAACGCTCAACCGACGCGCACGCCTGCCCCGCGTTCGCAAACGCGCCCCACACCGCCGCTTGCGCCGCCGCTTCAAGGTTCGCATCTGCAAAGACGATCAGAGGGTCTTT
>DASQDV010000633.1:0-8266 GCA_035633995.1 Pyrinomonadaceae bacterium
GGCGGCGACGTAGTAACGGCTCTTATCCTTCGGGTCAACCGCGATGCCGACGATGCGCCCCGAAGTGAAGGCCGGGCCGATGAGGCGCATCCGAAGCCCTGCGAAAGTGGGAGTGCTCAACGGGTCGGCGGGCTTCTTCGGTTCATCCGGTTTCTTCGCCTCGTCCGGTTTCGCTTTCTCGGTTTCGGCCTTTTTGGCCTCGTCCTGTTTCGCTTTTTCGACCGTCTCTTTTTCGGCCTGCTTCTCCTCCTGCGCGCGCAGCGCGGGCGTCGGCATCGAGAGGAAAAGCGCGAGCAGGCAGAAGAGGCGCAGAGCCGGAGAGAATGGTTTCGTAGTCGTCGCGTGTAGGCGCATGCGGGTGGTTTCTCCTGAGTGAACGGCGATTGTCTTAAGTAGTACGCAACGGGTGGCGGCGGTTAGTTACAGGAACGCACGGAAGCCGGGGCGACCGGAGCACAGAAAGTTCAGCCCCGACGATTCCGGCAGCAGCATGACAAATCTTTCGGGAAACAACAGAATTGGAGACGGCTGAATGGCAAGCGAAAAATATCATTAACCGCGCCCGCCGCGCAACGGGAAGTTATGCTGGTCGGGCGTGCGGCGGCAAATCCGCGCCGCAGGCGGGGCGCGGCAACTCGCGCCCGACAGGGACGAAGGGTGCCCGGGATAAGTTTCTCCGCGCCGCCGGAGCCTGCGGAAAAGCGTTGCCGCGATCACGGCGGGCGGTGTTATGATGTCGCCACCAGTCGGCGGTCTTCCCCAATTGACATCCCCCTTTGAGCCGCGTCGCCGGGCACGATTCGACCGACGCGAACAGTCCCGACACCTGTTACAAAAGGAGACCTCGCGAGCATGGAAGGATTAAGAAACAAAGCCTCGACGTTGTTGCGCGACTACGTCACCGAGCGGCGCAGCACGCGCCGCCGCAGCGCGCGTTACAGTGCGCGCATCCCGTTTAAAGTCTCGGTCGCCGATCCGAAACGCGCGGGCGGCGCGGCGGGCGCGCAGCACGCGACTTCTCTTGCGGGGCGCACGCGCGACCTCGGCGAGGGCGACCTGAACCTCGTCGTGCCCTCCATACGCATCGGCAGCGACTACATCACGGTCAAAGATAATAAACTGTTGGTCACGCTCGAACTTCCGTCGGGCAGTATCAGTTTGATCGCCGCGCCCGCGCGCTTCGAGCAACTCGACGGCGAGGCGGCGGGCGAAGGCTATCTGGTCGGCGTGCGCATCGAAGAGATGAGCGCGCCCGACCGCGAACGCTACGTGGCGCACCTGCGCACGCTCCCGCACGCCGAACGGCGCAGGGACTCGCTGCACCTGCGCGAAGCCTGATCCCGAAAAGCGAAGCAGGAGGAACGCGTAACGCGGAAGTAAAAGCATCTGGCTTTTACTTCCGCGTTACGCGTTCCTCCTGCTTCGTTTCGTTAATTGTTGATGCCGAACTGCTGCAAGATGAAGGCATAGTCGAACGCCGTTTCGCGCAGGGCATCGTAGCGGCCTGACGCGCCGCCGTGTCCCGCGCCCATGTTGGTCTTGAGCAGGAGCGGGTTCTTGTCCGTCTTCAGGGCGCGCAGTTTGGCGACGTACTTGGCAGGCTCCCAGTACATCACCTGGCTGTCGTTCAGGGAAGTCTTGACGAGAATGGCCGGGTAGTTCTTCGCTTCGAGGTTGTCGTAAGGGCTGTAGGACTTCATGTAGGCGTAAGCCTCTTTGTCGTTCGGGTTGCCCCATTCGAGATATTCCTGCACCGTCAGCGGGAGCGAGGCGTCCATCATCGTGTTGATGACATCGACGAAGGGCACGTAGCTGACGACCGCCTTGAAGAGATCGGGGCGCATGTTCGTGACCGCGCCCATCAGGAGGCCGCCCGCGCTGCCGCCCGTGATGACGAGCCGGTCTTTCGCGGTGTACTTCTCTTTGACGAGGTGTTCGGCGGCGGCGATGAAGTCGGTGAAGCTGTTCTTCTTCTTCATCATCTTGCCTTCGTCGTGCCACTCCTTGCCGAGGTCGCCGCCGCCGCGTATGTGCGCGATGGCGTAGACGACGCCCCTGTCGATGAGCGAGAGACGGTTGGAGTTGAAGCCGACATCCGAGGGGTAGCCGTAAGAGCCGTAGGCGCTCAGGAGCATCGGCAGAGGCGTGCCCGCTTTGCGCAAATCTTTGCGGTAATAAAGCGAGACGGGGACGCGCACGCCGTCCGGGGCAACGGCGAAGACGCGTTCGGAGGCGTAACGCGCCCTGTCGTAGCCGCCCAGAACTTCGGTCTGCTTCATGAGTTCGCGCTTGCGCGTCCGCATATCGTAGTCGTAGATGCTCGACGGAGTGGTGAACGACTGGTAGCTGAAGCGCAGCGTCGTCGTATCGAACTCCGGCGTGTAGTTGACGGAGGCGGAATAGACCGGCTCCGGGAATTCGAGGTGGTGCGCTTCGTTACTTTTGAGATCGAGGATGCGAATTTTCTGCAAACCCTGATCGCGTTCCGAGACGATGTAATGGTTGGCGAAGATTGACTGCGATTCGAGCGTGACGCCCTTGCGATGCGGGATCAACTCCGTCCAGTTCCCCGGCTGCGGGTCTGAGACGGGCGCGGTGACGATGCGGAAGCCGCGTCCCTTGTCGTTCGTCCGAATGAAAAATTTGTCGCCGTGATGATCCGGGTAATACTCGTGCTCGCCCGAGCGCGCCGCGATCAGTTTGAACGGCTCGGTCAACTTGTCCGTGCGCAGGTAACGATACTCCGTGTTGTTCGAACTCGAAGTCTCCAGGAAGATGTACTGGCGGCTGCGCGAGCGGCGCGCGCTGATGGTATAGAGTTCGTCCTTCTCTTCGTAGACGAGCACGTCCTTTTCTTTCGGCTCGCCGAGCGTGTGGCGATAGAGGCGATAGTCGCGTTTGGCCGCGTCCTCCGTGACGTAAAAGAGCGTCCGGGCGTCGCCCCAGAAGGCGGAGGCGACTTTGCCGATGTCGTCGGGCAGGAGTTTGCCGGTGCGGAGGTCTTTGATGTGGAGGAAGTATTCGCGGAAGCCCGTCGTGTCGTGCGAGTAGGCGAGGAGGTTCGCGTCGTCGCTGACGGCGTAGGTGGAGATCGCGGTGTACTTCTGCCCCTTCGCCAGTTCGTTGACATCGAGCGTGATCTCTTCGGGCGCGGAGAGGCTTCCCTTCCGGCGCGCGTAGATCGTGTATTGCTTGCCCGCCTCGGTGCGCGTGTAATAGTAGTAGCCGTTCAGGCGATAAGGGACGTTGGTGTCGGTCTGTTTGATGCGCGCGAGCATCTCCTGGTAGAGCTTCTCCTGAAAGGCTGCGGTGCCCTTCATCAACGCGTCCGTGTAAGCGTTCTCGGCTTCGAGGTAAGAGATGACTTCCTTGTCCGATTTTTCGCGCAGCCAGAAATATTCGTCGTTGATCGTCTCGCCGTGAAAGGTCTGGTTTCTGGCGACTTTGCGCGCCACCGGCGGCGCGGGAGGTTGCTGGTTAGCTTGTGCCATAATTTCTATCTGACCGAGAGAGATGAGCGCCGACAGCGCGAGCGCGAAAAACACCTTCTTCATCAGGGGTCTCCAATTCTGTTGCGGGTCGTGAACTGTTTTCAAAGGGGCGCGCGAGCCGGAGTTTCGCGCCGCATGCCGAACGCACGCCGCGCGGCGCGCGTAACTCCGGCTCGATGCCGTAGATTGCGTTGATCACTTTGGAACGAAGGCTCTGCCGCCTCGCCCGATTCGAACTTGTGGCCGCGTCCGGGGCTAATGACGCGCATTATAATTGCCGCCCACGCCGCCCGCAACCGCGCCCCGCCCGAAGTCTCGCGCGCACGCGAGGCGTGAGAAATTTTCGCGTCGCGCCGGATTTAACTCTTGCGCGGGATGCGGCGCGGGTTGTAGGCTATCGCCGTCCCACACGAACACGCCGGGGCGTCTCTCGCCGGAGAGGGACGCGTCTGATGCCGGACGAACATCCTCAACCGTCAACGCACACACTTCTCAGGGAGCACAGGCCGACATGCGCAGAAGACTCTTACGCTCGCTCTTTGCCACGAGCATCCTGTGCAACGTCGTCATCGCCTGCTCCGCCTTTGCGCAAACCTCGCCGCAGGAGGCGAAGGAGACGGGCGCGATCACCGGGCAGGTGACGAATGCCGACGCGCACCCGCTGCCGGGCGTCGGTCTCGCCCTGATACCTGCCAATTACAGCCGCTACAGCAAACCCGTAGCACGCGCCGTGACCGGCGCGGACGGATTCTACCGGCTGTCGCATGTCCCCGCCGGTAGTTATCAACTGCAACTGCTCGCGCCCGGTTACACGCCTGCGGACGCTTCCGAGCAGGGAGGCCGGAACGAAGGCCGCGCCATCAACATCGCGGCGGGCGAGACGGTGGAGCATCAGGATTTCACGCTGGCGCGCGGCGGCGTCATCACCGGGCGCGTCACAGATGCGGACGGCAAGCCAATCGTCGCCGAGGCCATCAGGCTTTTGCGCGCCGGTCGCGACGCGCGCACCGACCCCGGATACATCAATTCATTTCAAGGCTTCGACACGGATGATCGCGGCGTCTATCGTCTCTACGGCGTGCCCGCCGGTCGTTACTTCGTTTCGGTCGGAATAGATAAGGAAAGCGGGACGGTCAACGCCGTGCTCGGCCTTGGAAATCGCACGCGCACGTTTCACCCGAACGCGACCGAAGAGGCGCAGGCCAAAGTCATAGAGGTATCGTCCGGCAGCGAAACAACGGGCGTGGACATCACGCTTGCCCCGCCCGCCAAAACTTACGAGGCGTCAGGCCGGATGCTCGACGCCGAGAGCGGCCAGCCCGTCGCCAATCTCTCCTACGGCATCGGCCTGCTCAATTCCGACGGCAGGCGGCTCGGCAATCGCGGTTGGAGCAACGCGAAGACGAATGCCGCAGGCGAGTTTCGTTTCGAGAATATGCCGCCGGGTCGCTACGCCGTCTTCGTCGTCATGCGCGACGCGGACTCGCCCAACTATTACAGCGAGACTTTGCCCTTCGAGATTACCGGCGCCAACTTGAGCGGCCTCGTTGTCAAAGTGCATCGCGGGGGAATCCTGAGCGGCGTCGTCTCCATCGAAGGCACGACGAATCGCGACGTGCTCGCCAAACTCGCGCAGGCCGCTCTACACATTTACGTCTCGCCCAACGACCCGAAATCCGACGAAGTTCAAACGGGGAACAGTTCGCGCGCGACCGTTCGGGCGGACGGCAGCTTTCGCGTCACGGGTTTGCCCCCCGGCAAGGCGCACCTCACGCTCGACTCCTACAACTCTCCGCAAGGCTTGATGTTGCAGCGCGTCGAACGCGGCGGGGTGGCGCAGCCGGGCGGCATTATCGAGATGGGCGCGGGTCAGCAGGTGTCGGACGTGCGCGTCCGCCTCGTCTACGGCACAGGCATCGTGCGCGGACAGGTCGAAGTCCGGCGCGACAATCAGCCCGTGCAACTTCCCGAGGGTGCTCAACTTTACGTCACCAAGCGTCGCATCGGCACTGAGGGCACGTCGCCGGATAACACCTCTACCCTGGTTGACGCGCGCGGTCGTTTCATCCTCGAAGGACTCGCCGCAGGGGAATACGAACTGGTGTTGAGCGGCTGGGTTCGCCCCGCGCCCGGCGCGCCGCGCGGCACAAGCCTCCCCCCCTCCAGGCAAACCATCAGCGTGCCGGAGAAGGGTGAGGCCACTGTCACGCTCGTCTACGAACTCAGCGCGAAGCCGCAGGGGGCGACGCCGTGAACGCTGTCAACCGACGCACGCCAAGTCGCTTCGATGCGCTACGTCAAACGAAGTTGTGCGTCGCGTTTTTGACGGTGCTCGCCCTCGCGCTGCTCGCGGCAGAGGCGACGGCGCAAAGGCGCGCTGCCGGGGCGAGCGAGACCGGCACGGGCGGCACGATCACGGGGCGCATCGTCGGCGAAGAAGGGCAACCGCTCTCGAACGTGAGAATCTTCGCCTCGCGCGTGGGCGGCGCGCAGGGTTTCGCGGCGGGCGCGTCGAGCGACGACGAAGGCAAGTTCGCGCTGCGCAATCTCCCCCCCGGCGCGTATCTCGTCAATGCCTTCGCGCCCAACTACCTGCTCGACCCCGAGCCGTCCAATCAACCGAGCGGTCGCATCTATCATCACATCGGCGATTCGCTGGCGCTCAGAATGATCAAGGGCGGCGTCATCACGGGCACGGTGACGGACGCGAACGGCGAGCCTGTGGTCGGCCTCTTTGTAGAGGCGGCGCGCGTGCGCCACGCAGACGGGCGGACGCTTCGCGAAGGGTCGGGCGGGCGCATCTGGCAGCCGCGCCAGACCGATGATCGCGGCGTCTATCGCATCTACGGGCTACGCGCCGGCACCTACATCATACGCGCCGGGGGCAAAGGCTCTTTCGGCGCGCTGACGCCTTACGATCTGAACGCCCCGACCTTTTACCCTTCGACGACGCGCGACGCCGCGACGGAAGTGAACGTGCAAGCCGGACAGGAGACGGGCGGCATTGACATACGTTATCGAGGCGAAGCCGGGCGCACCCTGAGCGGCACGATCTCCGGCGCACTGCCCCCAAACTTCGCCGCCTCCGGCGGCATCGTCGTCGCGCTCAAGCACGTCGCCGCCCCGGCGCCCGAACTGTTCATGCCGCTCCAACCCGGCAACAACGGCTTTGCCTTCGACGGCATCGCCGACGGCGACTACGATCTTCTGGCGCGCACAATCTCACCGCGCGATGAATCCGCAGCCGCATCGCTTCCCCGTCGTGTTCGTCTGCGCGGCAGAGATGCGACCGGCATCACGCTCCTGCTCACGCCGCTTGCCTCCGTCTCCGGCCAACTGCTGTTCGACCCGGTCGCCACCACCTCGCCCGACGACAAAGCCGCCTGTCGGCCTCCTGCACGTGCGCCGCGCGCGGAAGAGTTCATCGTCGCCGTCACGCGTCGCGACGAAGCGAGCGCCGCCGATCAAAGTCCGGACTTCTACAACAACGTGAACGAAACCGCGCCCGACGACAAGGGCATTTTTCAACTGCGCAACCTGAGAGGCGGGCGTCATCAATTGCTCGTGCGCCCGCCCGCCGCCGACTTCTACGTCCGCGCCATCTCTCTCGCACGCACCCCGGCGCGAACGACGCCCGCCGCCACGCCGCCCGTGACAGCCAAATCCGCGCCGACCGCGATGACGACGCCCGCCGCAACGCCCGCGCAGGTGGCGAGCGACGCGGCGCGCGCCGGGTTGAACCTGCAAGCGGGCGAACGCCTCGCGGGGCTGAATATCTACGTCGCGCACGGCGCGTCGAGTGTGCGCGGTCGCGTCGTCGCCCCGACCGAAACCGCACCCGCTGGCGCATCTCCCGGTGCAACGAACGCAGGCGTCTCTCACGGCACCCTGAACGCGGGCGCGCCTGCGGAAGTTAGTTCCCTGCGCGTCTATCTTCTCCCGGCGGAACGCGAACAGTCTGACAATGCGCTGCGCTACGCCGAGAGCGGAGTCACACCGGACGGCACGTTCGCCTTCACCAATCTCGCTCCCGGTCGCTACTGGCTGCTCGCGCGCCCCGCACCCGGAACTGTCGAAGATACGCCGCGCCCCTCCGCACAAGACGCCGACGCCGTGCGCGCACGCCTCCGGCGCGAAGCCGAAGCGGCGAACGTCACACTCGATCTCGCGCCCTGCCAGCACGTCGCCGACTTCACCCTGCGGCGCGCGTCGAAATGAGATACGACCCCGTTAATTCGGTTGAACCCGTTCACCCTCAACTGATCGTCTCCCGCCGCTTTTCCCGCTTGTGCGCACGCGCCGCCCGCCCCCTTTTCACTTTAAGTTTTCCCTGTGCTTAAATGTCCGTCGGAAAGGTTTCAATTAATGCGACACGAAAACACGCTCGACGCGGCGCAGACCGCGCTCGTCGTCATAGACATGCAGGAGGGGTTTCGTTCCTCCATCTCCGACTTCGCCGAGGTCGCGGCGCGCATCGCGCTCATGGCGCACGCCGCGCAACTCCTGAGCGTGCCCGTCATCGTCACAGAGCAATACCCGAAGGGCTTGGGGCGCACCTCCGGCGAGATTCGCGCCGTACTGCCCGCCGCGCTCGAACCGATTGAGAAGACCGCTTTCAGTTCGTGCGGCGCGCAAACTTTCGTCGCCGAACTCGAACGCGTCGGCGCACGACAGGTGCTCGTCTGCGGCATCGAGGCGCACGTCTGCGTCAACCAGACGACGCACGACCTGCTGGCGCGAGGGCTGAAAGTGCATCTGCTCGCCGAGTGCATCAC
>DASQDV010000634.1:0-2072 GCA_035633995.1 Pyrinomonadaceae bacterium
TTGCTCATCATGAAAGATGTCAACGGCGTCTTCTTTGACGGTTTCCGCCGCCTCGACGCGAATCAGAATGCCGGCACGGGCGCGTTGTTCTATATCGGCAACCGGCGCGTGCGGTCGAAAGACGCCAACCACCCGATTGACTACCGGCCTGAGTTCATGACGACTCTGCCGAATGCAGACCCGACGCTGCCGCCGGTCGCGAACATCAGGCCCGCGGAGCACATCGTCCGCCCCGGCCTCATCGCGGCTGAGATTCAAGGCTCGGGCGGAGCGCGCACGGGGCCGAGGACGACCGCCCTGCGCAACGGCGCGGTGCTGGCCGACACGCTGATGATGCGCGGCATGCAACTGTCGCCCTGCAACCCGACCTTCGTTGACTCGCGCAACTCCATCCTGCTGGCCGACCGCGAACTGACGGGCGGCGAGAATCGCGCCATCATCTGGCGCGCCTTCGCCAGCCACGGCGTCGGCCTCCTCGCCCAGTCGTCCTCGAACGGCGGCGCGGGCGGCACGGTCGTCGAAGACTTCATGGTTCCGGCGGGCGTCACGACCTGTGAGCAGAACGGGCCGCTCGCGGCTCCCGATTTCGCGCTCACGAATACGCTTCCCAACACCGTCACCATCACTATCCAACCGCAAAACGGCGCGGCGCGCTTCATCATCTCGCGCGCCGAGAACCCCAACGGGCCTTACACCGTCGTCGCCGATGTCGCGCCCAATCCCGTCACTCCGACGATCTATAACGACAATAACGGTGGTCAGGGTCTCGTCCGCGACAAGACCTACTACTATCAGGTGCGCTCGGCGCGCGACGCCGAGATGAACTGCGTCTCGACCTCGCAGACCAAGAGCATCACGATCACGGTCGGCGTGATTGACCCGCCCGCGCCCGTCTTCTTCGGCGCAACCGAAGTGTTAGATCCGAAGGCTTGCAACACGCTCGTCGTCGGGTGGGGGCCTGCGACTTCCACCAATCCGCAAGCAGACATCGTCTACGACGTGTACCGCGCCGAGAGGGCATTCGATCCCGGCCCGACCGCCGCGAACCCGGCCGCTCCGGATAACGCGCCGCTCGAGCCGACCTTCGAGCCGACGGCGGCCAATCGCGTCGCACAGAGTCTGCGCAACTTGACCTTCATTGATACGGGTCTCAAGCTAGACCGCGTCTATTACTACATCGTGCAGGCGCGCGATGCGAACGCCAATAAGGTTGATACGAACAACACCGGCAACCGGCGAGCCAGGTTCAACGCGCCGACCGCGCCGGCGGTGACAAACACCCCGGTCTTCGCCTTAGAGACCTTCGAGGCGGCGACCGCCGACACTCGCTTTACGCCCCCGCTCGTCGAGGCGGGCAACGATCCGAAGGGCGAGATTCCCAACTTCCAGCGCGTCACGGGCGTGCAGGTTTCCTCAGGCTCGGAGATCGTCACCGAAACTTCGATGATGTACGGGCCTGACTTCAACGCGAGCGAGGGTGCACCGGCGCAACAGTGCAGCTCGCAGGGCGGCGGCCAGAGTGATTTCTCCACGACCATCGGCCCGCTCACATTAACCCCGACTTCGATCATGGAGTTCGATCACTTCTTCGTCACCGAAGAGGCGTTCGACGGCGGCGTGATGGAGATCAAGGTCGGCGGCGACGCGACCTTCAACTCCACCCCGTACCCGGACGAAGTGACCACCTTCGACCTCGGCAACTTCATCGTCGAAGGCGGCTACAACGGCAGGCTCAACGGCACGCTCGAAGGCGTCGCCAAAGGCTCGGCCCTGCAAGGGCGGCGCGCCTACACGGGCATCAAGACGCTCCTGCACCATGTCCGCGTCCCGCTCGAAGCCTTCGCGCCGGGCGGCATGCACAACCCGGCCGGCCTGCCCGTCCGCATCCGCTTCCGCATGACTTCGGACGTGCTCAGCATCCCGTCCTGCAACGCGGGCTGGTTCATAGACAACCTGGCGATCAACAATTTCGACCCGGCCAGTTGCGTCGCCATCCAGCCGCCTGCGCTCGGCGATCTCATCATCAGCGAGTTCCGCCTGCGCGGGACGAACGGCGCGAACGACGAGTTCAT
>DASQDV010000635.1:0-2125 GCA_035633995.1 Pyrinomonadaceae bacterium
CGCGTCGTTGACGCTGATGAAGGCCGTGCCCTGGCACTGCGGAAGCTCCAGCCCCGCGCCGATCATCGCCTTGCCGTAAGCCTCGCCGAACGTGTCGCCGATGCCCATCACCTCGCCCGTCGAGTGCATCTCCGGCCCGAGGATGGGGTCAACGCCCGGAAACTTGACGAACGGAAACACAGGCGACTTGATGAAGAAGCGTGTGACGCTCAAATCCGGTGGCAGGTTGAACGACGCGAGCGCGCGACCGGCCATCACAAGCGCGGCGATGCGCGCCAGCGGCACGCCCGTCGCCTTCGACACGAACGGCACGGTGCGCGACGCGCGCGGGTTCACTTCCAAGACGTAGACGCGGTCGTCCTTGATCGCGAACTGGATGTTCAGTAAGCCCCGCACCTTCAAAGCCTCGGCCAGCATACGCGTGTAATGCCGCATCGTCTCGACGTGTTCGGGCGCGATGCGCACGGGCGGCAGGACGCACGAAGAATCGCCCGAATGAATCCCCGCTTCCTCGATGTGCTCCTGAATGCCTGCGACCACGCACGTCTCCGCATCGGCCAGCGCGTCCACGTCGAACTCCGCCGCGCGTTCGAGAAACTTATCGATCAGGATCGGTTTTTGCGGCGAAGCGTCAACCGCCGTCCGCATGTACTCGTCCAGACTCTTCTCGTCATACACAATCGCCATCGCGCGCCCGCCCAGCACGTAGGATGGTCGCACCAGCACCGGATAGCCGATGCGTGCGGCCTCTTCAATCGCTTCTTCCGACGACGTGGCCGTGCCGTTTTCCGGCTGCGGGATGCCGAGCTTGGTCAGGAGTTTGCCGAAGCGTTTGCGGTCTTCCGCCAGATCAATCGAATCGGGCGACGTGCCGATGATGGGCGCGCCCGCCGCGTCCAGACGCATCGCGAGATTCAGAGGCGTCTGCCCGCCAAACTGCACGATGACTCCTTCGGGCTTTTCGAGGTCGATGATGTTCATCACGTCCTCGAACGTGAGCGGCTCGAAGTAGAGGCGGTCGGAGGTGTCGTAGTCGGTCGAGACGGTTTCGGGGTTGCAGTTGACCATGATCGTCTCGAAGCCCGCCGCCGAGAGTGCGAACGCGGCGTGGCAGCAGCAGTAGTCGAACTCGATGCCCTGCCCGATGCGGTTCGGGCCTGAGCCGAGGATCATGATCTTGCGGCGGTCTGTAGGCTCGGACTCGTCTTCCTCCTCGTAGGTCGAATAGAGATAAGGCGTGTGTGATTCAAACTCCGCGCCGCACGTGTCCACGCGCTTGTAAACGGGCACGATGCCGAGACTTTTGCGCTGCGCGCGCACTTCATCCTCCGTGCGCTGCGTCAGGTATGCGATGCGGCGATCCGACAAGCCCACTTCTTTAGCTTCGCGCAAAGCGTCGGCGGAAACATCTTCGAGCGTCTTCCCCTCGATGCGCTCCTGTATCAGCATCACGTCTTGCAGTTGTTCGAGGAACCAGGGGTCTATGCGCGAGAGGCGATGAATCTCTTCGATGGAAACGCCGTGCTGCAAGGCGTAGGTGATGTAGGAAAAACGCTGCGAGTTGGGGCGCGCGAGTTTGCGCTGCAACTCGTCTGCGGGCACGTCCGCAAGGCGCAGGGGCTTCGTCGCTTCGAGCGAGCGCAAGCCTTTGAACAGCGCCTCTTTGAAGGTGCGTCCAATCGCCATCACTTCGCCGACCGACTTCATCTGCGTGCCGAGCACGTCTTCCGCTTCACGAAACTTCTCGAAGTTCCACTTCGGAATCTTCGCCACCACATAATCAATCGTCGGCTCGAAGCTCGCGGGCGTCTTCTTCGTGATGTCGTTCGGAATCTCGTCGAGCGTGTAGCCGACGGCGAGTTTGGCCGCGATCTTCGCGATGGGGAAACCTGTGGCCTTCGACGCGAGCGCACTGGAGCGCGACACGCGCGGGTTCATCTCGATGACGCGCACAGCGCCGTTCTCAGGATTGACGGCGAACTGAATATTCGAGCCGCCGGTCTCCACGCCGACCTTGCGAATCACCGTCAGCGACATGTCGCGCAGACGCTGATACTCGACATCCGTTAAAGTCTGCGCGGGCGCGACCGTGATCGAGTCGCCCGTGTGCACGCCCATCGGGTCG
>DASQDV010000636.1:0-4405 GCA_035633995.1 Pyrinomonadaceae bacterium
TTCGCGGGGCACGGGCGGTTTTTGTCTTCGTCGGCCGTCAGAGTTCGGCGGCGTTCTGGTTTATTTGCCGCCATTTAGCTTGGCGAGTTCCTTCGCCAGTTCCGGCTGCGTCTTTTGCAGGGCTTGCACTTCGCCCGCGAGCGCTTTGGCATCGTCCATCATGTAATAGGCCACGCCCAGATTGTAGCGCGCCAGAGCATATTCGGGGTTGTATTCGAGCGCCTTCTTGAAGGCCGCGACCGCCTGCGGGTACTCTTCGAGCTTGCTGTGGGCGACGCCCAGATTGTAATAGGCTTCCGAATAATCCTCCTTGAGCTTGATGGCTTCGTTGAAGGAGTTGATGGCGTCGCGATGTTTGCCGAGCGCGGCCTGCGACAGCCCTACGTTGTAGTGCGTCGTGGCGACCTTCGGCAGGCGACGTATGACTTCCTGAAAAGTGGTAATCGCCTGCTCGTGCTGGTTCGTCACGGCGTAGACGTTGGCGAGGTTGTAGTAGGCGCTCAGTATTGATTCGGGCTGTTCGCCCATGCTCTCGTCAACTTTGAGCGTGATGGCGCGCTTGTAGGCGGCGACGGCCTCTTTGTACTTGCCCTGCTCCTCGTAAATCTGGCCGAGGTTGTAGTGCGGGCGAAACATTTCGGGCTTCAACTTCGCGGCCTGCGTGAAGAAGTCAATGGCCGCCTGGAGGTTCGGAGGGGTCGAACCGGCTTGCCCCATCGCGCATTCGATCAACTGCTCGTAGGTCGTGCACTCGCCGCGCGTCGCACCGCCCGTCACCAACTTATCGGAAGCGTCGCGCCCCGCAAATTGCTCGAACCCTTTCGCGCCCGGCGGCAGCTTCTTCTTCTTCGGGGGATTGTTCTGACCAGACGGTTGCTGTGCGCTCACGACTGCGCCCGCGCCCCACACCGCGAAGCACATCAGCAGGGCGACCACAAAAGCGCGGCTCGCATACATAAACATTTTCGACATTTCTTCTCCTTCTTTCATCAATGAAGAATTATTCCTCATCCGGCAGGCCCGTTCGGCGGAGCACAAGAGAGCAGCAATTCTATCTCAACTGCGCGGGTGCGCTCAAACATTTCCGGCTCCGGCGAGAGCGCGCGCCTTCGCTCGTCTCTCCGGTGCACCTGACCGCTTGAGATGCTTTCACGGCGGAGTCCGGTTTACTCAGCTTGGTTCGACTCCGCAAAAAATTTCGCGTCTCCTCTTTCGTCATGTTCAACGCCAATCGCCGACGAGGACGAAGGGCGACCAGTAAAAAGGCGCGCTGTAACGCTTGCCCGCGATCATCGAAAGTTGCGCCGCGCGCATCGCGGCGGGCGCGCCTCCTTCGCCCGCCAGCAGACGCCGGTAAAAGTCCGGCATCAACTCGGCGGTGGATTTATCCGCGACCGACCAGAGGCTCACGCCGACGGTGGGCGCGCCCGCGTACATGAAGGCGCGCGTTAAACCGATGACGCCCTCGCCGCGTCTCTCTTTACCAAGTCCCGTCTCGCACGCCGACAGCATGACGAGCGGCGACCCCAGACGCAGATTGAAAACTTCTTCGACGCGCAGGAAGCCGTCCGCCTCCGTCTGGCCGACGAGCGAGAGCGCGAGCCCTGTGAACTGCGGGCGCTCGGCGTCGAGCAGGCCGTGCGTGGCGAAGTGTAGGACGCGGTAGTTGTCTAGTTTGCGCTCGTGCAGGTTCGCCTCGTTGGCGTCGAAGTCGAGCCACACGTCGGCCTGCCTGCCGGACGAGCGCGCGAGTTTGGCGATCTCTTCGGCCTCCGAACGCGTGCCGTCGAGACGCACCAGCTTCAAGTTATTACTTTTTATATTCGTCACGTCCGCGAGCGCACTTCCGAGCGTTAAGCCGCGCGCCGCATCGCGCGCGCTCGACGCCGCCGTAGAATTTTTCACGCGCGCGTCGCTCGCGTCGAAGACCGGGTCGGCCACGAGCAGCATCTTTGCGCGCGCAGCATCTTTGCGCGCCCCTTGCCTGAGCAACGCGAGCACGGAGGCGGACGGCGCGTAGACGATCTCGTTGGTCTTGACGAGATACGAGAGCGCGGAATAATCAGCGCCCTGCGTGTTTACGACGAGCGACTCGAACGGCACGTAGTTGAGCGCGCCGTCGGGGACGACGAGTATGCGCCGTTCGCCGACGGCGGCGATGGCCGGGGCGACGACTGTTTTGTAGAGCGCATGCGCGGCGGCCGTATACGCGCCCACGTTCGCCGAAGCGGTCGAGGGTGCGCCGAGCGCGAGGCCGCGCGTGCTCTCCACGTTGATGCCCGCGATGGCGCGGCGCGCGCCCGCCGGAACCAACTGCTGCCGCAACTCGATGGCTTGCCGCTCTATGCCAGCGCGCGAGGGCAGACGGTGAATGGTCAGCCCTTTCGTCGTCGCCGCGAAGAGATAAGACTGTTGCGCGCCCAGATTGTATTCAAGGAGCGTGGTCGAATCGTCCAGAACTTTTTGCTGCACTTCGGCGAACGTCAAAGGCTCCGCGCGCACGAGCGCGGCGTAGCGCGGGCTCGACGTTCTGATCTGATTTTCCAGACTGTTGAACTCGCGCGTGAGGCGTTCGAGTTCTGCCTCCAAGTCGGCGACGGTCTGAGTCGGCGCGTTCGTCTTGAGATTCACGCCGCCGAGCAGGTTTGCGATCTCTTGTTGCCGCGCCATGTTGGCGGCCTTGCGTTCGACGAGCGCGGGCGTCACGCCCTCGCGCACTTCCGCGCGCGCATCGCCGAGCATGTCTAAGAGCGAACGCGCCTTGCCCTGCTCGACGATGCGGAAGGCTTCCGCTGCATAGGCGAGCGACTGGCCTTCGAGCGCGGCAGGCGCGGCGCTGTTCGAAGCGTGCGCCGATGCTTGATTACGCGACGGCGACGCGGCGGGCGCGTTCATCAAGGCCAACTCGGCGAGCGCGCCCGCTGCTTCGTCGAAGACATCTTTCGTCGTCGCCAGAAAATTGCTCCGCGCGTCGTCGGCGCGCAGGCTGCCCGCGAACATCGTCTCGATGACGGCGAGCGCGGCGCGGTAATGCTTGATCGCTTCCGCCCTGTTTTTCGCTTCCGTCTGGTCGTCGCTCGCAACGGCGGCCATCACCCAGTAGGTCTTGCCAAGCCCGCGCTCCGCGCCCCAGGTCAACTCTGCGCGCCCGTCCGCGCGCGCGATTTCTGCGGCCTGAGCGTAGAACTTGAGCGCCTCCGCGAAACGACTTTGACGCAAAGCGATGTCGCCGAGACTCGTGCGCGAGACGGCGCGGAACAGGCGCGCCGCCGCGAGATTTCCCGCCGGTGCGTCGCGGTCGGCGGCGGCCAGTATGTTCAGGTAGTGCGCCTGCGCCGCGCCCAGTTGATTCTTTTCGAAGTCGGCGCGTGCGAGTCGTAGTTCGCTCGTCGCGTAGGCGTTGAAGAGACGATAAAAGTCGAAGCACGCGCCGGAAGCGGCGGGGGCGAGCGCCGTGCCGAGCGCACCGCCCGCGTTGGCCGCGAGTTGCGAGGCGCTTTGCGTCGCGGCTCTGCGCGGCATGACGGCGTGCGCGAACTTCTGGTTGGGTTTGCGCGGCGAGACGGCGTTCTTCGATTGCAGCGTGACTTTAACCGGCTCGGCGAGTTCTTGCGCGGGCACGATCTGTTCGAGCGGCTCGAAGCCGGGGGCTTTCACTTCCAGCTTCAAAACTTTCCCGATGTGAATCGCCGGAAGCACAGCCCTGCCGGCCGCATCCGTCACATTCTCGCAATCACAGAAAATGCCGTTCGGGCGCGTGGTGGAAAGCCGCGCCTTTGCGCCTTGAACCGGATTGCCCTGCTCGTCCACGACGCGCAAGTCCATGCGTCCGAGGTCGTCGAGTTTCTTCGGCGCGCGCCCCATGTTTCGCGTTTCGTTGCCCGGCGAATTGCCGGACGGCCTGTTCGCTGAATTGCCCGAGTTGTCGCCCGACAATTTCCGCGCCGAATTATCCGGCGAGTTGCCCGAAGGATTATTCAAACTATTGTTCGAAGTATTCCCGGGCGGCCTGGTCGAGGGATTATTCGACGGATTAGTCGAAGGATTATTTGACGGACTGTTTGACGGATTCGTGGAGGAATTGCCCGACGGATTTCTCGGAGAATTTCCCGGCGACGTGCTGGACGGATTGTTCGGATTACTGCTTGCCGGATTGCCAGACGAGTTACCCGGAACGTTATTCGACGGATTACCCGACGCGTTGCCGGAAGAAGCGCCCGATGAATTGCCCGAAGGATTGTTCGGCGTCCTGCCGGACGGATTGCCCGTCGAAGTGCCCGACGACGAACCCGACGGATTTGTGGGGCGAGTGTTCGATGGATTGACGGATGGATTGGCAGATGAATTTCCCGCCGCAGGATTATTCAGAGGATTGTTCGGCGCGTTGCCGCCCGGTGCAATGCGC
>DASQDV010000637.1:0-2091 GCA_035633995.1 Pyrinomonadaceae bacterium
GGCGAGCGCCTGCTTGAAATGCGCGTGCGCGCCCGTCCAGTCGTCCTCCGCCGCGTGGAAGCGACCGAGCGCGTAATGCGCTGCGTAGGACGAGCCGCGCTCCTTAATCGAGTCGTGCAATAGCTTCCTCGACTGTTCGACCTCGCCGTCGTCGCCGCAGGCGATGCCGAGCAGCAGATAGACCTGCGTGCTGGCGGGCTGTGCGTCGTGCGCGCGTTGCAGGTAGGCGTAGGCGAGCGGGAATTTGCCTTCGCGGAAAAATTGCAGGCCGAGTATGAAAGTGAGGGTCGGGTGCGCGGGCGCGAGTGCGGCGGCGCGTTCCAACTCGCTTTTGGCGCGGGCGGTCTTCCCCTCGCCCAGCAATTCAAGGCCGCGCCGGACGAACCCCGCGAAGACATCCCTTTCCTTGCCCTGATAATCGGCGAGGATGCTTTCGCGCAAAAAGTCAACCGTGCTCCGCTCCTTGCCGCCCGACTTCTCGCCCGCGAGCGCAGCACGCCACATCTCGTTCAACTTTTTGCGATCAACCAGCCCCGTCTCGTCCAGCAGATTGATCAAAGTTTCGAGCAGCGCATGATCCGACAGCGCGATCTGCGACTGTTTCAACAACAGTTCGAATCCCTTTTCAAGCCGCTCGGCGAAGCGCAGGAGATTGTTCTCCAACATCGAGATGCGCTCCGCCAGTTGTCCTTCGTGCTGTGCCCCGGCCGCCGCCTCTTCTTCAAAACGAAGCGTCGAAGGCTCGACGACGAGCATAAGGCGCGTCCCGCAACGCTCGCACAACTCCTCCCCGAGCGGGTTCGCCGCGCGGCATCTCTGGCAACGTATCTCTTGAAAACTTCTTCGCATCTTTTTTGAGTGACAGGTGACGAATTTTAAGTCAGGCTCTTGTTTTAACTTGCCACCTGTCACTTGTCACTGTAGTCATAAAATCCGCGCCCCGATTTGCGTCCGAGCCAACCGGCGTCAACGTAGCGTTTGAGCAGGGGGCAGGGGCGATACTTCGGGTCGCCGAGTTCTTCGTGCAGCACGTTCAGGATGGCAAGGCACACGTCGAGGCCGATGAATTCGGCGAGCGTCAGCGGCCCCATCGGGTGATTCATGCCGAGTTTCATAATGCCGTCAATTGATTCGCGCGTGGCGACCGATTCGTGGAGCGCAAAGATGGCCTCGTTGATCATCGGCATCAGGACGCGGTTGGAGACGAAGCCGGGCGAGTCGTTGCATTCGAGCGGGATTTTGTCTAATCGCTCGGTGAGCGCGTGGGTGCGCGCGTAAGTCTCGTCCGAGGTGGCGATGCCGCGTATGACTTCCACGAGTTTCATCACGGGCACGGGATTCATAAAGTGCATGCCGATCACTTTTTCGGGTCGGCGCGTCGCCCCGCCGAGTTTCGTGATCGAGATGGAAGACGTGTTCGAGGCGAGGATGGCTTCGGCTCCGGCCAGTTCGTCGAGCGCGCGAAAGATTTCCGCTTTGACATCGAAGTTTTCCGTCACGGCTTCGACGATGAAATGCGCATCTTTCAGCGCGTCCAACTCGGTCGTCGCCGTGATGCGTTCGATGATGGCGCGCTTCTCTTCCTCCGCGAGCCGTGCCTTGTCAACGTCGCGTTGCAGGCTGCGATCAATGCTCTTGAGGCCGCGCTCTAAAAACTCGTCTTTCACATCGCGCATGACGACCCGGTAGCCCGCGCGTGCCGCCACCTGCGCAATGCCGTTGCCCATCGTCCCCGCGCCTATCACCCCGATTGTTTCCGTCACGATTTATCTCTCCGTCCGCAAAAACATTTATTCGTTGCGCCAGTCGGGCGGCTGCGAGGGCGGCGCGTATTCGTGCTCCCGCCCGAAACTCGTACTCGTCTGCGCGTTCCAATCGGCGGCGGGCGGCGGGGGCGCGTCGTTGAGCGCAAAGGGGCGCTGCGGCGTGCGCGCGCTGTTTGTGTCATACAGCGCCTTGCCCGCGTCGCTGAACATGAACCAGAAGGAATAGACAGCGACGGCGGTTCCGATGGGCACGCTCATCGTCTCCAACACCGCCGCGACGATGCTCGCCGTGCGCGCCCATTGCTTTCGCTTCAACATCGCATAG
>DASQDV010000638.1:0-5095 GCA_035633995.1 Pyrinomonadaceae bacterium
GCAGTTGTTTGCGCAAATGCCGACAACGGCGCGAAGGCGGCGAGCGCGGCCAGTGTTAATAAGCGGATTAGGTTCTTCATCGGTCGCATGTCCTCCAAACAATAAACGTCTGCGTGATTCGGAGCTTTCAAGTGGGGGCCGCGAGCGGCTTCGTTCGTCGCGCTTCAATCAGATGCGCAGGCCGCGCGGCTAGTTGCCGTATCCACGCGCGGCGCGTGTCGGGTGTGTTGACCTTGGAGGAGCCACACCGGGGTTCGAGCAAATTGTGGAATCGGGCGCAACCGATTTGCGCGGTGCGCCGTGATACTGCAATAACTGACGGAAACGTGTCAAGCCTCGCACGACACGCTGCACGCAAAAAATTACGCCGCGCTTTCGGTGTCCTCAATTAGACACCGAGCGCGGCGTAATGTTCCTTACAATCGGGTTATAACTTCATTACGGCGTGTTTGTCAGCACGCGGCGCGGGCGCGCGTCCGACGAGGGCGCCGGCGTGCCCTTCGAGGGCGTGGCGGCGGGCGAGTTCGACGGCCTCGCGGCGGGGAGCGTCGTCACGCTGGTCGGGCGCGTCTCGACGGGCTTCAAGACGGGCTTGAGGCCGTTCGTCGTCGAAGCGCCTAAATTTGCGTCGGCGTTGGTTGCGGCGGCGTCGGCGGCGTCCGAATCCTCCTGGGCTTCGGTGTCGGCGAGCGACGAGGGGTCAACCTTCGGGCGCGGCGCGAGAATTTCCGGCGTGAGTTGGAGCGGCGACTTGCCGTTGCGCTTGGCGAAGCGGTAGGCCAGCGCGCGGTAGATTTGACCGGCGACCGAAGCGGGGAAACCTCTGCGCGCGTCCGGGCCGCGACCGATGACGGCGATGGCGAGTTGCGGGTCTTCGACGGGGGCGTAGGAGGTGAAAGAGCCGTCCCAGATGCCGTGCGCGCCGATGCAGGTGCCGGTCTTCCCGGCAATCGTCTGCTGCGGGTCATGAGCTTTGCGACCGGTGCCGTAATTGACCGCGCCGATCATGCCGGGCAGCATCCGGCGCAGAGATTCCTGCGGGATGTTGAGTTGGCGGCGCACCAGCGTCTTGAACTTGACGCTCTCCTGCGGCGTGCGCGGCAGGTGCGGCGTCACGAGCGTCCCGCCGTTGCCGAAGACGGAGGCGAGCGTGGCGAGTTGCAGCGGCGTGACCTCGAAGTCGTCGCCGTGCGAACTCATGCGCAGCATCCCGTGATCGTCTTTAAAGAGCGGCACGCGTCCGGCGTATTCGTTGACGTGGTTGATGCCCGTGCGCTCGCCGTAACCGAACTGGCGCGCGTAGCTCGACAGACGCTCGAAGCCGACGCGACGCCCGACCTGTTGAAAGTAGCCGTTGTGCGAATAGGCCAGCGCATCCGTCAGATTCATGCGGTTGCTGCTGTAGGAGGCGTTCTCGATCATCGGGTCGATGACGCCCTCGACGACTCCGGCCAGACCCGACACGAGTTTGATCGTCGAACACGGCTTGAAGCCGCGACGCACGCCCCATTCCTGATTGACGATGGTATAGACCTGCCCCGTGCGCGGATTCATGACGACGACCGATGCGGCGTGATAGCCGAGCGCCTGTATGGCGACGCGGCGCACTTCCGGGTCTTCGCCCGTCGGGTCGTCGCGCAGGATGTTCGCCTGAACCTCGTCGCGGATGGCCTTATCGAAGGCG
This sequence comes from Pyrinomonadaceae bacterium, assembly GCA_035633995.1. GTDB lineage: Bacteria > Acidobacteriota > Blastocatellia > Pyrinomonadales > Pyrinomonadaceae > JAIVJZ01. Next base: position 1,685 of record DASQDV010000638.1, read on the forward strand.
CGCTGGCGGGCGATGGCGGCCTGACGCGCAATCTCCGCGCGCCGTGCGGCTTCGGCACGCCGCGCAGCTTCCGCGCGACGCGCGGCCTCTTCACGTCGAGCCTGCGCGAGACGTTCGCGCTTGGAAAGTTTTCCGCCTCTCGCGCCGCGTTCGGCGCGTTCCTCCTTCTGCGCCGCAGCGCGTCCCTTCTTGTTGGCGGCGGCGCGCTCGGCGCGCGTCTCCTTCGCCGAAGACTTACGGGAAGCGGTCTTGTCGCGGCCTCTGTCTGATTTCGACTTTTTATCCGCCTTCGCGGACTTGGAAGTTTTTGCGGGCGCGGGGGCGGCCTTGGCCTTAGCTTTTTTGGCGGCGGCAAAGCCGGAGACGGCGACGCAGCAGGTTAAAATCAGGGAGACGAGAAAAGGGGACGGGGGATGTGGCATTCGGGTCATTCAAAAATCCTCTCCGGTTAAAGCTATTTGAGAGCGCGCACGACTCTCCGACGGGTGGAAGTTCGTGCGGTTTGATGGCGTTGTAGTTTCTGGAACACGTCCGGGCGATTTAACTGGCGCGAGGGTGTGCGCTTCGCTGCGGCGTGTTCTGACGGCTTCTGACGGAAATTCGTCGGATTGAAAGCAACGCTCGTAATGGCCGTTCTTTCAAACAATTCCTTCTGTTCAAATTAACGTTCTTCGTAACTGGCGTGGAGGGAGAGACAATCCCCCTGAAGTCTCCGGGGGGTTTGCGTTGGAGACGCTTGCGACTATAACATCACGAATTAGCGTCGGGCAACACCTTTAATTGATTTTATTTAGCGGATGGCCGCTATCGTTCAACTTGAAACAAAGATGTATTAAAACATCACGTCTCGGATGCCTCCTATCGGACTTTTAAACAGTTTTCGCATGCGGCTGCTGCTTGTTCTGGCGGTGCTCCTGGTCGCCACGCTCGGCGTGCAGTTCTATCTGAACCGGCGCGCGGAGCAGCAGGTGGCGCGCACCATCGCCGAACAGGAGCAGGCGCTCGCCGCCGGAATCTCGCTCGCCGCGCAGACCTTCCCCACCACCAAACGCATCGAAGAACTCGACCGCGAGCGCGGTTTTCTGCTGCGCGAAAAACATGCCGGGCGCATCACCAACGTGCTCATCGTCAAGGACGAAGGCAGCATCCCGAACCGGCTCGACGAGGAAGACATCATTGACGACAGCCTCGATCCGAATTTCATCCCGGTAACGCTCGAAGACGGCACGGCCAAATATTTAACCGTCGCCGAAGCGCGCCTGCCGCGACTCGTCAACGCGGATCAGGCGGCGAACACGCAGCCCGTCGCGGGCGAGCCGCGCGCCTTCACCATCTCCGCCGCCACCTCGCGCGGCTTAAACTACATCATCGTCGTGCTCGGCTCGGCGCAGACGCACTCGACCCACTCGCCCTGGCAGGACGCGCGCCCGCTGCTCCCGACGCTCGCAGTTCTTTTGATCGCCACGCTCGCCGCAGGCATTCTGGTCTGGCGTTTCACGCGCCCGATTCAGGAGTTGTCGGACGCAGCGCGCCGCGTCGCCGCCGGAGATTTCAACTTCCACGTCCCGTCGGCCACGCGCCGCGACGAGATGGGCGAACTCGCCGCCGTCTTCAACGAGATGATCACGCGGCTCGGCGGCATGCGCCATCTGGAGAACCGTCTCAACCTCGCGGAACGTTCGGCGGTAGTCGGTCGGCTCGCCTCGGCCATCGCCCACGAGATACGCAACCCCCTGAACTACATCAACCTCACGCTCGACCACCTGCGCACCTCGCTCGCGCCGAACGACCCGCAGAAGCGCGCGATGGTCGAACGCCTCACGACGCAACTCAAATCCGAAGTCGCGCGCATCAACACGCGCATCTCAGAATTCCTGAGCTACTCGCGACCGGCCGAACTGGAGATGCACCCCATAGACCTGCGCGCTGCAATCGAAGACGCGCTCCGCATCGTCGAAGCGCAGGCCGCCGAGAGCAACATCGAGATGCACATCGAGCAGGCGGGCGACTTGCCGCCCGTGCGGGGCGACGCCGAATCTTTACGTTCCATCTTCACAAACCTTATTATCAACGCGGTGCAGGCAATGGAAGGCGACGGCGCGGGCGGGCGTCTGACGATCACGCTGTCGGCGGACGAGGCAAGGCGGCGTGCATCCATCGCCGTCTCGGACACGGGGCGCGGCATCGAAGCCGAAAACGTCTCGCAGGTTTTTGAACCCTATTTCTCCACGAAGGAGACGGGCACGGGGCTCGGCCTCGCCATCGTCAAAAAGGCGGTCGACGATCACGAAGGCACGATCTCCGTCAGCAGCAAACACGGCGAAGGCACGACGTTTACAGTCACGCTACCAACAGCAAAAAACGATGAAGGCGAAACGATGAACGATGAATAGAAAACAGTTTCTTCTCATTCATCGTTCCGCGTTCCGCCTTCATCGTTCATCATTTGAGGGACTATGGCACGCAAAAGCATACTTGTGGTTGACGACGAGAAACCGCAGCGGGAAATTTTAGAAGCTATTTTATCCACCGAGGGCTACGACCTGATGACCGCCGCATCGGGCGAGGCGGCGCTGAAGATCGCGAAAGAGCGGCGCTTCGATCTCGTCCTGACCGATCTCAAGATGACCGGCATGGACGGCATCGAACTGCTGCAACGCCTGCTCGCCTACGACTCTTCGATCATCGTCATCCTGCTCACGGCGCACGGCTCGATTGACTCGGCCAAAGAGGCGCTCAGGCGCGGCGCGTTCGACTATCTCGAAAAGCCTTACGACCGCGAGACCCTGCTCGACACCATCCGCCGCGCGCTCACCAAACTCGACGCGCTCGATTCCGAGATCATTTCCGACTCGCCCGAAATGGAATCCGTCAAGAAGATGGTCTTGAAGGTCGCGCGTTCGGCTTCGACCGTCCTGATTCGCGGCGAATCGGGCACGGGCAAAGAGTTGATCGCGCGCGCGATTCACAACCAGAGCCAGCGCGCCACCGAGATGTTTCAGGCCGTCAACTGCGCCGCCATCAACGAAAACTTGCTGGAGTCGGAACTCTTCGGCCACGAGAAAGGAAGTTTCACGGGCGCACACGCCGAGAAGAAAGGTCTGTTTGAAGTGGCCGACCGGGGCACGCTTTTTCTCGACGAGATCGGCGAACTCGACATCTCGATGCAGGCGAAACTTTTGCGCGCCTTGCAGGAGCGGGAGATCAGGCGCGTCGGCGGCACGCGCCCGATCAAGATCGACGTGCGCGTCGTCGCCGCGACGAACCGCGACCTGCTCGCAATGGTCAAGGACGGCAGGTTCCGCGACGATCTCTACTATCGCATCAACGTCCTCTCGATTGACATCCCGCCTTTGCGCGAGCGGCGCGAAGACATCCCCGTGCTCATCAACTTCTTCTTGAAGAAGCACA
>DASQDV010000639.1:0-3431 GCA_035633995.1 Pyrinomonadaceae bacterium
CTTCGGCATCATGATCGTGCGCACGCGCGAGGAAGGCGACCCGATGGCCGCGCTCAATCGCGGCTATTTTTTGACTTCGATCCTCGCCGCCGTCGGCTTCCTCATCGCCTGCTACTGGCTGCTGCGTCCGGCGGGCGCAGCAGCCTCAGCCGCGCCGAACGCGTGGCTCTACTTTTTCTTCTGCGGCCTCATCGGCATCGCGACGGCCATCCTCTTCGTCTTCATCACGCAGTATTACACGGAGTATCGCTACCGCCCCGTGCGCGAGATCGCGGAGGCTTCGCAGACCGGCCCCGCGACGAACGTGATCAGCGGCGTCGCCGTCGGATTAGAGAGCACGGCGTTTCCCATACTTGTGATCGCCGCTGCGATCATCAGTTCCTATTATCTCGGCACGGCTTCGGGGTTGAACAACGCGGGCTTCTTCGGCACGGCGGTCGCCACGATGGGCATGCTCGGCACGGCGGCCTACATCCTTGCGATGGACACCTTCGGCCCCATCACGGACAACGCGGGCGGCATCGTCGAGATGTCGCAGCAGCCCGAAGAGATCAGGCGCAAGACCGACCGCCTCGACGCCGTCGGCAACACGACGAAGGCTCTGACGAAAGGCTACGCCGTCGGCTCTGCCGCGCTCGCCGCGTTCCTCCTGTTCTCGGCTTACCTCGACGAAGTTAAAAACTACGGTTTGAATCTCGGCACGGGGGGCTTAGGCTCTGCGGAAGCGGGGCGCGGCGCGGAACTCTTCGTGATCAATCTGGCGAAGCCCGAAGTTTTCATCGGCGGCTTGCTCGGCGCGATGCTCGTCTTTCTCTTCTCGTCGCTTGCCATCAAGGCGGTGGGCAAGGCGGCTTACGAAGTGATACGCGACGTGCGCGCGCAGTTCAAAGAGAATCCGGGCATCATGGAAGGCACGTCGAAGCCGAACTACGGGCGCACGGTTGACATCGTGACGCGCGGCGCGCTCAAGCAGATGATCTTGCCGGGCGTGCTCGCAGTGGGCTTACCCATCGCCGTCGGCCTCATCTTCCGCGCCCTGTTCTACGCGCAGATCGGGACGGACGACCGGACGAACAGCGTCGCCTCGCTCGTCGGCAACCCGCGTTACGCGCACCTGGCGACGGGCGCGGAGGTGGTCGCAGGGATGTTGATGATCGGAACCATCGCCGGGATTTTGATGGCGCTCTTTCTCAACAACGCGGGCGGCGCGTGGGACAACGCCAAGAAGTATATTGAGACGGGCGAGTACGGCGGGAAGCGTTCGGAGGCACACAAGGCTGCGGTCGTGGGCGATACCGTAGGCGATCCGTTCAAAGACACGGCGGGGCCGTCGCTCCACGTCTTGATCAAATTGCTCTCGACCATTACCCTTGTGCTCGCACCGTTATTTATTTAGATTTCAGGTTTCAAGTTTCAGGCTCCAAGTTGAAGACAAAAACTTGGGACGCGAAACTTGAGACTTGAAACTCATAACTTGAAACCTGAAACTCGAAACCTGAAACTATGAATACTTACGCTAAAGCTGAAACCTTGACGGGCGCGTGGCTCGCGCCTGTGGACTTTGTGAAGTCTGTCGCGCTCGTCGTCGCGTTCAGCCTGCTCGTCGCGCTCTCGGCGCAGGTGGTCGTGCCGCTTCCGTTCACGCCCGTCCCCATCACGTTGCAGACGTTCGCGGTGCTCCTGACGGGAGCGCTTCTCGGTTCGCGTCTCGGCGCGGCGGCTTTGCTGCTCTACATTTTTGAAGGCGCGATGGGCTTGCCCTTCTTTCGCGGCGCGAACGGCGGCTGGCTCTATCTTCTGGTCAGCCCGACCGCAGGCTACCTGCTGGCCTACCCTCTGGCGGCGTTCCTGACGGGCTGGCTCGCCGAGCGCGGCTGGGACAAAAGGTTCCTGACGGCGGCGGCGGCCATTGCGCTCGGTTCAATCGTCATACTCTTCGGCGGGTGGCTCGGACTGCTGCGCTTCTACGGGGCGGGGCAGGCGTTCGCGCTCGGCGTTGCGCCGTTCATCGTCGGCGACATTGTGAAGATCGTGCTCGCGGCGGCGGCGCTGCCGTCCGGCTGGGCGCTCCTTAGAAGAAAGGGATAAGGAAGCAGGAGCCGAAATTCAGAATCCGGAAGTCAGAAGTTAAAACACTCTCCCTGCTGTTCTACTGACTTACGTTTTCTGAATTCCTGACTTCTCTTCCGTCCTCGCTTTTCCGTGAAACAGGGAAGTAAAAAAGCTCTGGCGAAAGTGAAAGTGCCCGTTCCTTGCAATGAAGCGGAGCGGATCGCGGCGCTGCGCGAGTGCGCCATCCTCGACACCGGCGCCGAAGAGTCTTTCGACGACATCGTGCGCCTCGCCGCCTACATCTGCCGGACGCCCATTGCGCTCATCAGTCTTGTAGATACGTCGCGCCTGTACTTCAAAGCGAAAGTCGGATTCGACGCCAGCGAGTTGCCGCGCGAGTCCACCTTCTGCACGCAGGCGATTCTCAAGCCCGAACCCTTCATCATCGAAGACGCCGCGGCGGACAAGCGTTTCGCCAAAAACCCTTACGTCGTATCCGACCCGCACGTCCGCTTTTACACGGCGGTGCCGCTCATCACCGGCGACGGGCACGCGCTCGGCGTGCTCTGCGTGATTGACCACGTGCCGCGCTCGCTCGACGCCGAACAGCACGAGGCGCTGCATGTGCTCGCGCGCCAGACCATGACGCAAATCCAGTTGCGCCGCAATTCAAACACGCTGGCCGAACTGAATCGAAAGCTCGACCGCGAGATCGCCGAACGCGAACGCGCCGAACGCGAGCGCAGCGAGTTGCTCAAGCGCGAGCAGGAGGCGCGCGCCGGGGCGGAAACCAACGAGCGGCGTTATCGCTTTCTCGCCGAATTCATCCCGCAGCAAATTTGGACGGCGCAACCCGACGGCATGCTGGATTACGTCAACCAGCAAACGATAGAATATTTCTCGCGCGCGGAACACGAGATGATCGGCGACAACTGGCAGAGTGTGATCCACCCGGACGATCTCCCCGCGTGCCTCGAACTCTGGCGGAGATCAATTGAGACGGGCGATGTTTACGAAGTCGAGTTTCGCCTGCGGCGCGGCAAGGACGGAGACTATCGCTGGCACCTCGGGCGCGCCCTCCCGATGCGCGACGCGGAGGGGAACATCATCCGTTGGTTCGGCACGAACACGGATATTGACGATCAAAAACGCCTCTATCGTCTCGCGCAGGAGGCCAACCGCGCCAAAGATACTTTCCTCGCCACCGTCTCGCACGAACTGCGCACGCCCCTGACCTCGATGATGGGCTGGGCTGAACTCCTGAAACTCGGCCTGCTCGACGAGAAGGGGCAGCGACACGCGCTCGACGTGATCGAATCGAGCGCGCGGGCGCAGGCGCAACTCATCGGCGATTTGCTCGACATCTCGCGCATCATCTC
>DASQDV010000640.1:0-3340 GCA_035633995.1 Pyrinomonadaceae bacterium
GCCACGCGCTGTGATCGTCCTTACCGCGTCGGCATGAAACGCGAAGACTCGCTCGCGCTCCTGCGCCGCATGGCGAACAGTTCGTTCGACCCGCGCGTGGTGGAAACCTTCGTCGGCAACATTGATTACTTCGACAACCTCATCGCCGAGCACGACATTCAGGAACAGGTTGCTTCGGAAGACGCCGCTTCGAACAGCGCCGCCCCCGACGCCGGACTCGCCTCCGACGTTCTCGGTTCGACCGACAGCGACTCCGGTTTCCGTTCCATCGTCGAAGCGCAGCGCGAGGTCTTCGCCCTCCACGAAATCGCACAGACCATCGGCTCGTCGCTCAACTTGCAGGACACCGTCACACTCGTCGCCAGCAAGCTGCGCTCGATAGTGCCGTTCGACACCTGCATCATTTATCTCGTTGACGACCGTTCGGGCAAAGCCATTGCCGCGCACGCTTCGGGCGAGCACGCGGAAGCGTTCACGCGCCGCCGGATCACGGTCGGCGAAGGCATCTCCGGATGGGTCATCGCCAACGCGCGTTCGATGTGCAACACGCCCCCCGAACTCGATCTCGTCGGCATTCCCGAAGAAATCTCCGCTAACATTCGCGGCGTGCTCGTCTCCCCGCTCATCCGCGAAGACGGGGCGTTCGGCGCAATTACCGTCTACTCGAAGACGCGCGCCAGCTACACAACCGAACACGTCCGCCTGCTCGAATCCGTCTCGCAGCATGCTTCCATCGCGCTCAATAACGCCATGACTTTCGAGAAGACCAAAGAGAGCGCCCTCACCGATCCGCTCACGGATTTGCCTAACGCGCGTTCGTTCCACCTCGCGCTCGAACAGCGCGTCGCAGAGTGCCAGCGGCTCAACCGCGAACCGCTCTCCGTGCTCAGCATGGACCTGGACAACTTCAAACAGATTAACGACACGCACGGGCACGCCGTCGGCGACCGGATGCTGGCGAGCGTGGCGGCTATCATCAAAAAGCAGTTCAGGCAGATGGACGTGCTGGCGCGCTACGCGGGCGACGAGTTCGTCGCCATCATGCCGATGGCTTCGGGCGATGTGGCCGAGATGGTGGCCGAACGCATACGCGCCGCCGTCGAGTCGCACGAATTTACGATCCGCACCGGGCGCACGACGAGAATCGGCATCAGCATCGGCATCGCCTGTTTCCCGTCCGACGGCGAAAGCTCCGAAGCACTCCTGTCACAGGCCGGGCACAACATGCAGCAGGACAAACACGGGCGCAGACTCAACCCGCCGTCGTCCTCAGGCTCGCAGGACATGTTGCTCACGATAGATTCTTTCAGATAACGCGGGCGCACCCGTCAAACATTCACGGCGCACCTTGAGATGAATCAAGGTGCGCCGTTTTTCGTGCCCGTCCTGCACTGTTTTATTGATGCTTTTGCAGAGCGGCGCGCATCTCGCGTATAATCCCATTTTGCCAACATCAGTACACAGCATTAGTTCCCGGCCGGCCGCGCGGGCAACCGCTTCCGGCGCGCCCTTCGTCCTTTTAGCGATTCTTTGCCCTGAGCCTGTGAGAAAACTTTCATGAGCGAACTTAAAGTCACACCGTTGAAACCGCGCGACCAGTCTTCGGGTCAAGCGACGGCGACCGGCCTTGCCGAGCAAGACTCGACCGCCAACCTCAGCCCCGACGAATTGCGCGAGGAGCACGAGCACCGCCAGCAGCATCTTCGTCAACAAATTGAGGAACTCGACCGAGAAACGCTGCAAAAAATCCTCTACCAGATGGTGCTCATCCGGCGTTTCGAAGAGAAAGCGGCGGAAGCCTACACGCTCGGCAAGATCGGCGGTTTCTGCCATCTCTACATCGGGCAGGAGGCCGTCGCCGTCGGCTCGCTCTCCGCGATCAACGCAGACGATTACGTGATGACGAGCTACCGCGATCACGGCCACGCTCTCGCGCGCGGCACTTCCGCAGACGAAGTGATGGCCGAACTCTACGGCAAAGCGGGCGGTTGCTCCGCGGGCAAGGGCGGCTCGATGCACCTCTTCGACCGCGACGCGCATTTTCTCGGTGGTCACGGCATCGTCGGCGGTCAGATTCCGCTCGCCACAGGCGTCGCTTTCGCCGCCAAATATAAGGGCACGGGTCAGGTCTCACTCGTCTTCTTCGGCGAAGCCGCCGTCAATCAAGGCGCGCTCCACGAATCGTTCAACATGGCGCAGCTTTGGAAACTCCCCTGCATCTACATCTGCGAAAACAACCAGTACGGCATGGGCACATCGCTCGCACGCGCCATGTCCATTCAGGATGTCTCGCAGAAGGCCGTCGCCTACGGCATGGCCTCCGAGTTCGTTGACGGCATGGACGTGCTCGCCGTGCGCGAGGCGACCGAGCGCGCCGTCAGACGTGCGCGCGAGGAGTCGCTCCCGACGCTCATAGAGGTTCGCACCTATCGCTTCATGGGACATTCTATGTCCGACCCCGGCAACTATCGCACGCGCGCCGAGATCGAAAAATATCAGGAGCGCGACCCCGTCAAACTTTTCTCCGACACACTCAAAGACACGGGCATCGTGGACGACGCCGCGCTCAAAGAACTCGAAGACCGCGTGCGCGCGGAGGTTGAGCGCTCCCTCAAGTTCGCCGAAGAAAGCCCGCTGCCCGCGCCCGAAGAACTATTCACGCATATCTATGCCAATCCCATAAAAGTGACGAGCGACAAGTGACGAGCGACAAGTTAAAACAAAATTCTTGTCTTTATTCTTGCTCGTCACTTGTCACCTGTCACTGTCTTTGGAGGTTTTGAATGGCCGTTATCACGATTCGAGAGGCTTTGAATCAGGCGCTCAGCGACGAGATGCAGCGCGATGAGAACGTGTTTTTGCTTGGCGAGGAAGTCGCCGCTTATCAGGGCGCGTACAAAGTCTCGAAGGGACTGCTCGAAGAGTTCGGCGAGAAGCGCGTGATTGATTCGCCGATCACGGAACTCGGCTTCGCAGGTCTCGGCGTCGGCGCGGCGATGGCTGGCTTGCGTCCCGTCATAGAGTTTATGACTTTCAACTTCTCGATCCTCGCCACAGATCAGATCATCAACTCTGCCGCCAAGATGCTCTACATGTCCGGCGGCCAATTCAAAATCCCCATCGTCTTTCGCGGCCCGAACGGCTCGGCCTATCAAGTCTCTTCGCAACACTCGCAGGCGCTCGAATCCTGGTACGCACACTTCCCCGGCCTCAAGGTGGTCATGCCTTCTACCGCCGCCGACGCGAAGGGCTTGCTCAAGAGCGCGATTCGCGACGACGATCCGGTGATCTTCATGGAGCAGGAACGCATGTACGGCATGAAGGGCGAAGTGCCGGACGA
>DASQDV010000641.1:0-3577 GCA_035633995.1 Pyrinomonadaceae bacterium
CTCCCCGACACGCCCACCGATAAAACTTAGGCTGACAATATCCGCGCCGGTTTGTTATGTTATGCGCCTCGCACAACCGATGAGATTGGCAATTAATCACAACTAGCAATGCAGACCGCCACGTTAAATCTCTAGTGATGACTGCTGCGAACGGGGGCAATCAACTCAAACCCTCCGCAGCAGAAAATCAAGGGCACATGATAGACCCAGCAGGGTCTAAAAACAAGCCGACAAAGATTATCTGCTTCTCATCAGGAGGATTTTCCTGATGGGATCGCCACGTCAAAAATGCGCGCGGTTGGCTGAGAAGTTGCTACAAATTCGTCTTACGCTAGGGCTTTCGCAAAACGGAATGCTAGAGCGACTTGGATTGACTGATGAATTATTCCGCAGCAAAATTTCAGCTTATGAATTGGGAAGCCGCCAGCCGCCCCTGCCCGTACTGCTGAAATATGCGCGCAGTGTTGGCATCTCAACGGACGTGCTGATTGACGACGAGTTGAACCTTCCCGCCAAATTGTTGAAAGGAACAACGCGCGAAGCCGTCAACCGCACGCGTGCGCGCCGAACGAATCGCAAGCGATAACCCTGTGACCTCAGACGAAAAACAACATGCGCCGAAACTCGAACGGGGCTTAGGATTGCTCGATGCGACGATGATCGTCGTCGGCTCGATGATCGGGTCGGGCATCTTTCTGGTGTCGGCGGAGTCTTCGCGGCTGGTGGGCGCGCCGGGGTGGCTGCTGGTGGCGTGGGCGCTCGCCGGGGTGCTCACCATCACGGGCGCGCTCTGCTGCGCGGAACTCGCGGCGATGATGCCGCAGGCGGGCGGGCAGTATGTGTTTTTGCGCGAGGCTTACAGCCCGGCCGTCGGGTTTTTGTTCGGGTGGTCGCTGCTGTTCGTCATCCAGACGGGCACGATTGCGGCGGTCGCCATCGCCTTCGCCAACTTCGTCGGCGTGCTCGCCCCCGAAGTCTCGGCCACGAACTATCTGGTCGCGCCGCACAGAATTTTTCGCAACTACGCCGTCAGTCTTTCGACGCAGCAACTCGTCGCCGTCCTCATGATCCTGCTGTTGACCGCGATGAACACGCGCGGACTCCAGCTCGGCAAACTCGTCCAGAACAGTTTCACTTTTACGAAGACCGCCGCGCTCGCCGCGCTCATCGTCGTCGGCCTCGCGCTCGGCGCGAATCGCGGGAGCGCGGCTTTCACCTCCGCGTGGTGGGATTCATGGGCGAATGGGTGGACGCCGCAGGGCGCGCAAAACGATCTCGCGCTGACGGGAGTGATTGCGCTCGTCGCGCTTTTGGGGCGGGCGATGGTCGGGCCGCTGTTTGCGCAGTCGGCCTGGAACAACGTGACCTTTACGGCGGGCGAAGTCCGCGAACCGGGGCGGAATCTCCCGCGCGCGCTGCTCGCGGGCTGCGCGCTCGTCGTCGCGCTCTACCTGCTCGCCAACCTCGCCTACGTCGTGACGCTCCCGCTCGCGAGCATTCAGACAGCCCCGCAGAACCGCGTGGCGACCGCCGCGATGAGCATCGTCTTCGGCGAACGCGGCGCCGTGCTGATGGCGATAGCGATCATCATCTCCACCTTCGGCTGCAACAACGGGCTCATCCTCGCGGGGGCGCGCGTCTATTACGCGATGGCGCGCGACCGCCTGTTTTTCGCGCGCGTCGGCACGTTGAACGCGCGGCGCGTGCCCGCCGTCGCGCTCGTCATTCAAGGCGTCTGGGCATCGCTCCTGACGCTGCCGCGCACCGTCACGATCAACGCGCAGACGGGCGCGACAACTTACGGCAACGTCTACACGCAACTGCTCGAATACATCATCTCCGCCGACCTCGTCTTCTACGCGCTGATGGTCGGCGCAGTCATACGCCTGCGCCGCAAACAGCCCCATGCCCCGCGCCCCTATCGCACATTCGGCTACCCCGTAGTGCCGCTTCTCTACATCCTGCTCGCGCTCGCGCTCGTCATAGACCTCGCCTACCTCACGCCCGAAACATCCGGTATCGGCTACCTGCTCGTGCTCACAGGCATTCCCGTCTATTTCCTCTGGCGCGGGCGAGCAGAGGCGGGCGCATCGTCCGGGCACACGCCGGGGTAAGCGCTCTCGTTACGTTTCAAGTAAGCGACCCGGCGTGTCGCGTCCGGCTATCGTTTTGTCGGGCGCGCAACGCGCAAGCCTTTGCCCTTACTTTTCTTTGATGATCAGCACCGAGTTGAGATTCCCGTACTCGTCTTCTTCCGTGTCGGGGTTCATGGGGTCGAGCAGCCAGTTGCCGTCAACGATGAACTTGTAGGCGTAGCGGTTCGGCGTGAGGTCAACGCGGCACACCCACTCGTCGCCTTCGCGCGCGAAGAGAAGTTGCGATTCGTTCCAGTTGTTGAACGAGCCTGCCAGCACGACGACGCGCGCATCCGCGTAGCCCTTCAACTTGAAGGTCGTATTTCCCTTCACGCTCGGCGGCGGCAGCAAGACCCTCTGCGCCGTGTACTCGCTGCCCTCGAATTGAAATGTGAGACTCGTGATGCGCCCCTCTTCGTCGCGGTTGAACGTGTAGCGCGTGCCCTCGATCTCGTCCAGAAAAGTGCGGCGCGTGCGCGCGACGAGTTTGCGTTTTTTGAGGAGCGTGGGCTTCACCCAGAGGTCGTTTCCTTCGAGCGTCACGTCGAGCGTGCTGATGGGGATAATGCCCGCCCCCAATTCGTACCTGCCCTCATAACTCTTCAAGACACTCGCGTCAACCTTCGCGGCGTTCTTCGCCTTTGCGCCCGTTTGCGCCGTCGAAGCAGCCGCAGATTGAGTTTGACGAACTGCCCCCGACGGCTGCGCGAGTGGCATCGAGGCGAACGCCAGTGATGCGAGAATTAAAAACCTCTTCATCGCTCCGACCTCAAAAGAAGGAGAAAGGGGAAAGGGGAAAGGTAAAAACGAAAAAGCGATCAGCGCAGATTATTGTTTTGCCCTTCCCTTTACCCCTTTCCCTTACCCCTTCCCCTGTCCACTAATACTGCCAGTTGACGTTAACGAACCCGACGCCGCTCGTGGGCACGGTGTAGGTGTGGTTCGCGCCCGCTTCCCACGTCACGGTTCCGTTCGCGGCGATCTTGATGAACTTGAACTGGAGAGTCTTTCCGGCGGGCACGCTCACGTTCAGGAACCAGTTCGGGTAGTTCGGCGTAAGCATCGGCCCGACGGCGGCGTCCCACGTCGTCGCCCAGTTGCTCAATTCCACCGTGTTGCCCGTCAGGAAGATGTAATCGCCCGTTTGCGTCGGCGAGGCGTTGAAGACGGTGAAGGTGACGGGGATCAGTTTCGCCGCGAGCGCGGTGAACTGTATGCCGTTCGACACCTGCGCCGACGAGTTGGTGACGGTCACGTTGTAGTTGCCGTTCGTGACGACCGGCACGGTTGCGACGATCTTAGTCGAACTCCACGAGTTGACGGTCGCCGTAGTCGTGCCGAACTTGACCGTGCCGGTGGTCGTGCCGAAGTTTTTGCCGCCGATAGTAACTTTCACGCCGGGCTGCGCGACCGTCGGGCCGATGACGCCGACCTGCGGCGTG
>DASQDV010000642.1:0-3427 GCA_035633995.1 Pyrinomonadaceae bacterium
CGTGGGCAAGAGCGCGGGCGGCAACCGCACGCTGCGCAACGCCTTCACGCACGATCACTTCGGCCCGTCTACGCACCAGCAGGGCGGACTCTACGCCGGCCTCATCATCGAGCCGCCCGGATCGGCCTGGTATCACAACGAGACGGGCGCGCTTCTCGGCGGCCCCTATCAGGTGCGCGACGACGGCGGCCCGACCACTTTCCAGGCCGTCATCATCACGCCCGACCAGAGGTTCAGCTACCGCGAGTTCCTGCTCGAATTTCAGGACTTCCAACTTGCTTATCTGAAAGGCGGCGGCGTGGACGGCAACGGCCTCGCCGTGCCCGACCCCGAGCGCGCCGTCAACCCGCCGGGCAGGAGAGAAATACCCCTGCCGCCTTACTACGGCGGCGACGGCCCCTTCGGCCCGGACACCGCGCTGTTGAGGCGTCCCGCGCACGACCGCTGCCCGGACGGCGAGCCCGCGCCGTGCCCGGAGATCATTTCGGCTGACGACCCCGGCACGTTCTCCGTCAACTACCGCAACGAGCCGATCCCGTTGCGCGTGCGCAATCCCGGCACGAACACGCAGGTGCTGAACGACATTCGGGGCGACCTCTCGCACGTCTATCGCAGCATCCCGCGCGTCGATCCGGTCTTGAACACCACCGGCCCGTACCCGCCGCTCACGGCGGACGTTGGCCCGTATGATCCGTACACGCCGCTCCTGCGCGCGTATGAAAACGACAATGTGGAGGTGCGCGTGCTCGTCGGTGCGCATGAGGAGGGGCACAACTTCAGCATCAACGGCATCAAGTGGCTCTTCGAGCCGTTCGACCCCGATTCCGGCTGGCGCAACTCGCAGATGATGGGCATCTCCGAGAAGTACGATTTCATCGTCCCGCGCATGCCGAAGAACGCGCGCTCGTCCGACTATCTCTACAAGCCGGGCACGGCCGTTGACGATCAGTGGAACGGCCTGTGGGGTCTGATGCGCTCTTACAGTACGGCTCGCTCAGACCTCGTCAAGCTGCCGAACAACAAGCACGGCTTTGGGCCGGGCGCGAGTAACCCCGGCGACTTCGTCGGCGTCTGCCCGCGCGCGGCGGCTGAAACTCCGAGGAACTACACGGTGGCGGCCTATCTGGCGCGCGACATCCTGCCGCGTCGGCGGCTGGAGTTCACCGGGCAGAACGGATACAACTTCACGGTGCGGGACAACGACCCGCACAGCCATACCTACGGCGACACCGAGACCGGGCCGCTGCACGACCCGACGGCGATCATCTTCGTCAACATCACGCCGCAGTGGCAGAGCGGCGTCGCGCCCGACCTCGACCCGTACACCGGGCAGTATGCGCGCCCGCGCGTCGAGCCGCTCATCCTGCGCGCCAACTCCGGCGATTGCATCAACGTCACGCTCGTCAACCGGCTGCCGGAGAAAGCTCCCGACCTGCCCGGCTACAACACGATGCCGATGATCGTTGACTACTTCAACGCCAATCAGGTCATCCCGTCGTCGCACGTCGGGCTGCACCCGCAGTTGGTCTTCTTCGACGTGACGAAGGGCGACGGCATGAACGTCGGCAACAACCCCGTCCAGACGGCCGCGCCGGGCGGCACGGTCACTTACCAGTGGTACGCGGGCGACATCCACATTGACCCCGACACCAACTACGGCACGGCCGTGCCCATCGAGTTCGGCGCGACGAACCTCTCATCCTCCGACCCGATCAAGCACAGCAACAAGAGCGCCATCGGCTCGCTCATCATCGAGCCGCGTTACAGCACTTGGGCGGTTGACCCCGACTCGACGCACTCGGCGACCATCACGCTCGGCGGGACGAGCGGGAGCGGGGAAGTATGCAAGACCTACCCTTGCCCCGAGCCGACGCCGCCGTCGTTCCGCGAGCAGGTCTTGCAGTTCCAGAACGACGTGAACATGAGGTTCGGCGACGGCAGCGCCGTCCCGAATCTGGCGGACGCCGAAGACCCGGAGGACTCGGCGCAGAAGGCGATCAACTATCGCACCGAGCCGATGTGGACGCGCCTCTGTTTCTACCCGTCAACGCCTCTGACGGGCGGCGATCCGCGCTACCCGCGCACCGGCTGCCCGAACCCGGCCGAGTCCACGCACCAGATCGACATGACCAACGCGCTGCATAACAATCAGATCGGCGGCCTCGATCCGGTGACGCCGATCTTCACGGCCACGCCCGGCGCGCAGGTGCGCTTCCGCGTCCTGCATTCCGGCGGCCACGCGCGCAACAACGTCTTCATGGTGCACGGCCACATCTGGCGGGAGATGCCCTACCAGACCGGCTCGAACTCCACCGTCATCGGGGATAAATTTGACTCGCCGTGGCACGGCGCGCAGTACGGTCACGGGCCTTCCAACCACTTCGACGTGGTGCTCAAGTCGGCGGGCGGCAGGTTCGTGGTGCAGGGCGATTACCTGTACCGCACGTTCCAGTCCTTCCAGTTCGACGGCGGCATCTGGGGACTCTTCCGCGTCGCCCCGGCGAAGACCAAGACTTATCCGTGCGGGTATTGCCCGGATGGTCAGGCTTGTCTGGACGTGGACTGTCCGCCCCCGGCGGAAGAGTACTAAACCTTTCACCACGCTTCGCCGCGCGCGTCCCCCCGAGAGGGACGCGCGCGTCGAAGAAGTTCTTTCAAGCCGGGCGGGTCTTCGACGGCCTCGCCCCGTCGTCAGGGTTTGACGCCTGAAGCGACTTTTTCCGCGCCCCGGAATCATGCGAAGGCGGCGCGCTCGAATTCGCGGCTGTTTGTGTAGAATAGGCCGCACAGATGAATGCCCGATGAAGGAAAGATGAAGAGAGATGAACCAGTCTTCGCCTGCCCGCATCCCGTTTGAGACCTCCGATCTCATGCTCGCGAGTTTCCTGCGCTGCCGCAGTTTCATGATCGAGGCCATCAAACGCCAGAACGGACGCACCGTCTTCGTCTTCGACGACTCCGCGCAGCTACGCCAATCCCTGCTCGACTACGCCAACGACGGCACGGTCGCCGTGCGCTCCTTCTGCTCCACCATGCGAGACCTGAAGGCCATCACGCGCTGATCGTCCGCCGACTCGCGCAGCCGCCGCACCGGCCGTGCGGCGAGAAGGGAACATCGAACGCCTCCGGCGCGGGGGCACACGAATCTCCCGCCGGTCACGGACGCGATAAAATCACCGACGATGAACAGGGCACTTATGACGAACAACAAAAACCGCATCAGCAAAATGATTCTGACGACCGTGCTCTTCGCTGTCGCCGCCGCGGGCGCTTCGTCTGCGCAGCCGCAGCGTTCGGGCATGCCGCCGCCGCCGCCGCCGAAACCCACGCCCGTTAATGCGAGCGCCGTCGCCGCCGTGCCGCCCGCGTCCAATGCGCCGCAGCGGATCACGCACGAGGGCATCAACGTCGAGTTCAGGGTCGAGCC
>DASQDV010000643.1:0-7516 GCA_035633995.1 Pyrinomonadaceae bacterium
ACGGGCGGCTCTATTATCTGCCGGTCGAGTTTGCGGGCGCGACGGGACGCCTGCCCGGCCTCGATCAAATCAACGTCGTGCTTCTCCCCGAACTGCGCGGCGCAGGCTCAGTCGATCTCACCATTTTCATCAGCGGCCAGCGCAGCAACACCGCCGCGATCAGTGTCAGGTAAGAACAGGGGAAAGGGGAAAGGGGTAAAGGAAAAGGGTAGAGGAAGCCGTAGAAGAAGCCGGAGAGGCTCGTTCTTACGTTTTCCTTTTCTCCCTTCCCCTTCTCCCTTTCCCCTTCCCCTTGTTCACTTCAGCGCTTTTCCTGTTGCTCCTTGCGCTGCCCTTTTGTTACTCTCTTAAATGGCGCGAGCGGTTGTTCCCGGTTCTCGCGTGCTGGCCTGCCTCTTCCGAAGCGCAAAAGTTTTCCTGACGTATTAAAAGCAAAGAATGACAGCCTTAGCCCCCGCCCAACTCTGGAAGCCGTTCGCGGTCGCCGCCGCCGTTCTCTTCGTCTATGCCACGGTGCTCACCAAACTCGGCAACCAGTGGTGGATAGACGAAAACTACTCGCACGGGCTGTTGATGCCCTTCATCATCGGCTACATCCTGTGGAGCGAGCGCGAGCGCCTGGCGAGCGCGCCGCGCAGGCCAAAGCTTTTGTTAGGCGGCGCGCTCGTCGCGCTCGCCGTACTGATGCTCTGGGCGGGCACGGCGGGCGCGGAACTCTTCATGCAGCGCACGTCGCTCGTCGTGATGCTGGCCGGGATCACGATCTATTTCTGGGGCTGGCGCATCCTGCGCCTCGCGCTCGTCCCGCTGCTGCTGCTCGCGCTGGCGATCCCGATTCCCGCCATCATCTTCAACCAGATCGCGTTTCCCTTGCAGTTGTTCGCGTCGCGCTGCGCCGTGTGGGCGATGCGCGCCTTCGACATTCCGGTCTTGCGGCAGGGAAACATCATCGAGTTGATGCCTTTGAATTCGAGCGTGACGAAGAAACTCGAAGTGGTCGAAGCCTGTAGCGGTATCCGTTCGTTGATGACGCTCTTGACGCTGGCGGTCGTCTTCGCATATTTCACGCACCCGCGCGACCCCGACCAGCAGGGCGGCAGCCTCCTCGCGCGCCTGAAGCGTTACGGCACCTGGCGCTCTCTGATACTCGTCGTCTCGGCTGTGCCCATCGCGATCATCACGAACGCGGCGCGCGTGAGCGGAACGGGGATACTCGCGCGCTACTACGGGACGGAAGTGGCCGACGGCTTCTTCCACGAATTCTCCGGCTGGGTCGTCTACATCGCCGCCTTTCTGTTGCTGTTCGCGCTCGGCTGGGTGCTCGACAAGTTCGGCGCGCGTAAGCCTCCGCAAAACAAGCCGCCGCGAAAAACTGCGCAGACGACGGACGCGACGGCAAAGGACGAGACGACTGAAACACCCGCCGTCGCGACTCCGGCAACCATCTCTTTCGTGCGCGAACGCGGCGCGGACGGATCGTGAAAGCGGCTGTGAGCCAGTTTGTTGAGGAAGGGCACAACCCATGACCGGCGAAGAAATGGAACGTGCAATTGAATTCCTGTTGCAAAGTCAAGCTAATCTCGAAGCCCAGGTCGCGGGGCTAGGGCAGCATGTCGCGGAGATGGGGCAGCATGTCGGGGAGATGGGACGGCAGCTATCGGCTTATGCGGAGACGCAAAGCCAGTTCATCGAGGTCGTGACGACGGCCATAACCAACCTGGCTGACGCGCAGGCGCGCACCGAGCGCACGGTCAATGATACGAACGTGCGGCTCGGTCAGACCGACGAGCGGTTGAACAAGTTGATCGGGCTATTCGAACAGCACATCATCGCGGGGCATTAAAGTGCGGTTTCTGCCGCGCCCTGCTAAAAGTGAAGATATGAAATCAAGGAAGTGGCATTTCTGGGCGTTACTGGTCTTCCTGCTCGTGGGCGGGTCGGTGGTTAATTTGTGGGAGCACATCGGCGAGGCGAGCATCGTGCGGCGCGAGTTGAAGGAGTTTCCCGGCGCGCTCGGCCGCTGGCAGCAGCGCGGCATGGACACGCGCTTCGACGCGCAGACGGAAAGCGTCCTGCGCGCCTCGGACTATCTCTCGCGCGAATACGCCACGCCCGACGGCCGGTCGGCCAACTTCTACGTCGGCTACTACGAGACGCAGCGCAACGGCGCGTCCTATCACAGCCCGCTCAACTGCCTGCCCGGCGCGGGCTGGATGTTGAACGACCCGGCCACCATCCACATCACGCCCGCAGGCGGCGGCGCGCCCTTCGAGGCCAACCGCTACATCATCCAGAACGGCGACGCGCGCCAGTTGCTCATCTACTGGTATCAGGGGCGCGGGCGGGCGGTGGCGAGCGAATACTGGGGGAAGATTTACACCGTGCTGGACAGCGTCAAGCGCAGGCGTTCGGACGGCGCGATGGTGCGCGTCATCGTGCCGATTCAGAAGTCGGAGGAGGACGCGCTCGCGCTCGCCACCGACCTGGCGGCGCAATCCGCGCCGCTCCTGCCGAACTTCGTCCCGAACTAAAGGGCGGGAAAAGTTGGACGCGAAGCGTGCCGGAAGTGGTAACATAAATCGGGAGGCGGCGCTTGGGGAAGTTTTAGCCGCCCGTTTCAGGAAGAAAAAACCGATTACCAGTTTTATTATTGTGAAGTTTTACGCCGTTCGGGGTGTGCCTCACCCGCAAACGGAGTAACCAGCGCCGTTTCAGCAAACGGCTTGAACTCTAACAAGACGCGGCTGCTGCCGAACGACCGTTGCCCCGGTCAAACGCGCAAGCGAGAGCCGCGAAGGAGTCTGAAAGACCGAGATGAATCACAAAGAGTGCCCGCGCTCCGGCAGTGGCCGGAGTTTGTCGTCTGTTTTACTCGCCCTCGTGGTCGCCGCGCTCGCCTGTGCGACCCTCTCCTGCGCGAATCCCGAAAAAGCCAAAGCCGAACACGTCCAGCGCGGCGAAGCCTACCTGAAGGAGAAGAAGTTTCAGGAAGCCTCGCTCGAATTCCGCAACGCCGTGCAGATTGACGACAAGCTCGCGCAGGCGCACTGGGGACTGGCGCGCGCCTACGAGGGCATGGAGCAGTTCTCGCAAGCCTTCGACGAGTTGCGCCGCACCGTCGCGCTCGACGCCAATAACCTCGACGCGCGCGTCCGCCTCGGCAACTACTTAATACTCGCCTTCCAGCAGACCAAAAACGACAAGCTGCGCGACGAGGCCAAGCGTCTCTACGAAGAAGTCCTGCAAAAGGACGCGAACCACATCGAAGGCCACATCCTGCGAGGCACCGTCCTCTTTGCCTTCGACAAACGCGAAGAGGCTCTCAGCGCGCTCAACCGCGCCGTCGAACTCGATCCGCAACGCATCGAATCCCTGATGAGCCTCGCGCTGTTTCACCGTCAGGTGAACGAGCCGCAGAAGGCCGAAGAAGTTTTCAAGCGCGCGCTCTCCATCAACGACCGCTCCGCGCTCGTCCATCTCGAATACGCCAAGTTCTTCGTCTCGCAGAACCGGCAGGACATGGCCGAAGTCGAGTTCAAACGCGCCGTCGAAGTTGACCCGCAGAACCGCGACGCGCGCCGCACGCTCGCCAGCTTCTATCTCGTCAACAAGCAGTTCGACCGCGCCGAAGAAGCCTTCAAGGCCATCGCTCAACTCGACGGCGAACGCCCCGAAGGCCGCGCCCTGCTCGCCGACTTCTATGCCTCCGTCGGGCGCTACGACGAGGCGACGACAATCTATCAGGACATCGTCACGAAGTCCGCCGACTACGCGCGCGGACGCCACCGCCTCGCCGAGTTGATGCTGCAACGCGGCGACCAGAAGGGCGCCGAAACGCAGGTCGAAGAGGCGCTCAAGAAGAACGCGAGCGACCGCGAAGCGCTCATCCTGCGCGCGCGCCTGCGTCTCAATCAGGATCGCCCGAAGGACGCCATCGAAGACTTGAAACAGGTCTTGAAGATCGAGCCGCGCGATCAGGCCGGACTCTACTTCATGGCCGAAGCCGCCTTCCGCGCCGGGCAGACGGAGCAGTCGCGCATCTTCGCGGGCGACCTCGAAAAGTTTTATCCGGACTATCTCCCCGCGAAGTTGATGCAGGTGCAGATCAACCTCGCCGCCGGGGACGTGGCGAACGCGCAGCGGCTCTCAAGCGATCTGCTCGCGCGTCTGGACAAGGCCGCGCCCGACACGCGCAACTCGCCGCAACTCTTAAACGAACTGCGCGCCAAAACCCTGACCGCGCGTGCCACCACCTATTTGCAGACGAAGAACTACAGCGCCGCCCGCGCGGACTTCAGCGCCGCGCGCGACCTCGCGCCGAACGTGCCCTCGTCTTATGTCAACCTCGCGGCCGTCGCCGGAGTGGAAGGGAAGACGGACGAGGCCACCGGCCACTACGAGCAGGCGCTCAAACTCGACGCGGCGAACTTCGAGGCTTTGAACGGCCTCATCAATCTTTACATGGGGCAGGGGAAATTCGATCAGGCGCACGCGCGCGTGGATCAAGCGCTCGCCGCGCGCCCCAACACGGCCAGCCTCTATTTCCTCAAGTCGTCCATCTACGGCAAGCAGCAGGATGCCCCGAACGCCGAAGCCGCCCTGCGTCGCACGCTCGAAATCGATCCGAACTTCGTCCCCGCTTTGAACGCGCTCGGCTCGCTCTACGTCAACACGAACCGCCCGGAAGAGGCCGTCGCGGAGTTTCGCCGCATGAGCGAGAAGCGGCCTGACGATCCCACTCCGTACATGCTCATCGGCATGGTCGAAGACGGGCGCAAAAACTACGACGCCTCGACCGAAGCCTACAGGCGTGCGCTGACGGTCAACGCTGAATCCGCTTTTGCCGCCAACAACCTCGCGTGGAACTACGCCGAGCACGGCAAGGGCAACCTCGACGAAGCCATCCGCCTCGCGCAGGGCGTCGTCCAGAAGTTTCCCGATGAACCCGGATTCGCGGACACGCTCGGCTGGGTCTATTACAAGAAGGGCTTGCACGCCGCCGCCGTCGAACAACTGCAAAAGGCCGTCAAGCAGACGACCCAGCGCGGCGCCGACAGCGCGCTCTACCGTTTTCACCTGGGGATGTCGCTCGCCGCGCTGGGTCGCAAACCGGAAGCGCGCCAGCAGTTGCAGCAGGCCGTGAACATAACCAAAGGCAACAAGCTCTCGCCGGAGAACGAACAGGAAGCGCGCCGGGCGCTCGCCTCGTTGTGACCTGTTAGAGAGACCGCATTATTGATGTTTGCGGCGGGAAAGAGGAGTTGATTTATGAGTGTCGAATTTCGTCAAAGAAAACCGGGCGAGTACGGGCGTATTTTGTGGAAGCGCAAGTGGCTCATCATCCTCCCGGCCTTAGTCGTCTCGGCGGCGGTCGCCATCGTCGTGTGGCGCCTGCCGAACGTCTATCAATCGAGCACGCTCTTGACGGTGCGCCCCTCGAACATCATGCAGGGGATCGTGCCGCAACTCTCCGACGACGATCTCACCATCCGCATCAACAACATCGGGCAGGAGGTCTTCAGCCGCTCGACGCTCGAACCGCTGATCCTGACCTACAACCTCTACGCCGTCGAGCGGCGGCGCGGCGAGCCGATGGAGTTGCTCGTCGAGCGCATGGCGAAGAAGGACACGCGCATCGAAGTCAACAAGAGCCGCAACGACATCACCAACGGCTTCATCCTCACCTTCAAGGGTCCCGACCCGTACATCACGCAGAAGGTCACGAGCGATCTCGCGGGCAAGTACGTCAACGCGCAGACCAAGCAACAGTCGCAGGGCGCGGAGCAGACGGCGAAGTTCCTCCAGGAGCAGCTCGATCAGGCGAAGACCGAACTCGACGCCGTCGATAAGCAACGCCTGCTAACGCTGCAATCGAACATCAATAACCTGCCGACGCAAGCCTCTTCGCTCGTGACGCGGCTCGGCGGCCTCTACGAGCAGCAGAAATCCTACATCACGGACATCGGACGCCTGCGCGATCAAAAGACGATGCTCTCCACCCAACTCGGCGACATCGAGAAGCAGTTTCAGGTTGATAAGGAAGACGTGGTCGAGACTTTGACCGACCCGAAGACGACGCCCGCGTGGGCTGAACTCTCCAAGCGCGAATCACAACTCGACTCCGAGTTGCAGAACATGAAGACGATGCTGAAGGATAAGAACCCGGACGTGATCGCCAAGAAGCAGGAACTGGCCGCCGTCCTGCGCAGCAAGCAGGAGTTGACCGACGACTGGAAGAACCGCATCGCCGAGAAGACGAAACGCGTCGAGCGTCGCGTTGACCCGCGCGCCTCGACGATCAAGGTCAACATGCAGGGCGTCGAAGGCGAGATCGCGCGGCAGGAGAAACTGCTCGCGCAAACCACCGCGCAGATCGGCGAGGTGCAGGGGCAACTGAGCCGCGTGCCGCAGGCCGAAGTCGCGCTCGGTTCTCTGGATCGCGAATACCAGACGAAGAAGGCCGCCTACGACGAGTTGCTCTTGAAGAAACAGAAGTCCGACCTGAACGTCGCCGCCACCAACTCGGCGCAGGGCGAGACGATTCAGGTGATCGACCCGGCGAGTTTGCCCACGCGTCCCGTCGCGCCGCAACGCCCGCTCCTCATCGCGCTCGGCCTCGCGCTCGGCCTCGCCTTCGGCCTCGCCTTCGCCGCCGCCTTCGAAGTGCCGCGCCTGTTGACGATTCAAACCGTCGAAGACGCGCGCCACTACACGGGCTTGCCCGTGCTCATCTCCGTGCCCGAACTTTTGACGCCGAAAGAGCAGCGGCGCGCGCGCGTGCGCCGCATGGCGACGGCCTTTGCCGGTATTGCGCTCACCGTCCTGAGCATCCCCGCGCTCGCCCTCCTGTTGAGGGCAACGCACGTCTTCGATCTGTTCGTCTCGTAGGAAAGGCTGTCAGTAGTCCGTCGTCAGTTGTCAGTTGCATGTGGCTCTCACATGAATGGCTAAAGATAGAATTGCTCAACCGGCGACGGACAAAGAACAACTGACAACGGACGACGGACTACTGACGAATTATGTACAAAGAGTTCTACGGTCTGAAAGAGTTGCCGTTCGCGCTGACGCCCGACCCGCGCTTCATCTACTTCACGCCTTCGCACACGGAGGCGATGGCAAACCTGCATTACGGCATCGAGAGCGGCAAGGGCTTGATCGTCGTGACGGGCGAAGTCGGCACGGGCAAGACCACGATCCTGCGCTGGATGATGCAGCGGCTCGACCGCACCGTGCTCGTCGGCTACATCTTCAACCCGCGCCTCACCGTCCCCGAATTTTATCAGCACGTCGCGCGCCTCTTCGACGTGCAGGAATGGGAAAACAAATCGGAACTACTCTTCGCGCTCGGCAAGACGCTGGAAGCGCGCCACGCGCGCGGCCTGCGCACCGTGCTCATCATCGACGAAGCGCACGGGCTTTCCACCTCCGTGCTTGAAGAGATCAGGCTGCTCTCGAATTTCGAGTCCGATTCCGCGAAGCAGTTGCAGATAGTTTTGACCGGGCAGCCGGAACTCCG
>DASQDV010000644.1:0-3201 GCA_035633995.1 Pyrinomonadaceae bacterium
CCGCGACACGCGAACAACGGGCAACCGACTACGGACAACCGACAATTTTTATTTCCAAAGTTCGACGCCCGTTGCGACGAAGCGAATCTCGTCCGCCGTGCCGTCCGCTTTGCGCTCGATCTTCGCGCCGTCTTCGACGAGGTGGTCAACCTGCGCACGGTCGAGCACCTTGACGGAGAACTCGCCTTCCGCCTTGAACTTCATGCTCTTGGAATCCTTCGGCACGAAGAAACTGTGATCCTTGAACGTGACGCGAATGCCCGCCACGCCCGACTCCGGCGTGATCTGCATCCAGCAGCCCTCGCTCTGGCACACGCGCTCGACCACGCCCTCGATCCTCACGCGCTTGCCCGCGAACTTCGCAGGCTCTTTCAACACGTCTGCGAAGGAGACGGCGGGCGACTCGGCGTTGAGTGCCGCGCCGCGCTTGATCACGTCGCCGTCGCGTTCGACTTTGGCGGTCTCGGCCTTCGGGGCGTCGTGCTTCTTATGCGCGTCGTGCGACTTGTGCGTGTCGTCGTGCGACTTCTTTTGTTCCTGCGCGGTCGTGACGGAGGCGAGGCAGGCGATGAACAGGAGCGAAACGAGAAATGTCTTCATAGTGAAAATAAGTTATCCTTTGCGACTAAGATTGGCCGAAGCATCATTTGAGCATTTAGCGGCGTTCGGATTATAGCAATGCAACCCAACCTCATCAAAAGCGCGGGCATCGTGTGGACGCTTCTTTACGCGTCCTTCATCGTCTGGATTTACGCGACCGAGCCGCGCAGTCTGGGCGAAGTGACGACGCAGGCGAGCGTCGCCGCAGGGACTTACGCGGTTGACGAGGCGCGCTTTCAAGCGGCGCGCGAACTGTTCCGCCGCGAGCAGTACCCGGCGGCGCGAGACGAATGGACGCGCGCCGACCCCGCGATGCGCGACGCGCGCACGCAGTTCTACATCGCCTACGCCTTCTATCGAGAGGGGTGGGGGCGCGTCTATAACGACGATGCGCTGTTCAGACAGGGTCTGGAAGCAGTGGGTCGCGCCATCAATTTGTCTCCCGAAGGCGCACTCTCGGTGGACGACCCGGAACTGAAGATTCACTCGGCCGCCGAGTTGAAGGCCGAATTGCAACAGGGCACTGAGAGTTCCCTCGGCGATCTCAACCCGCTCAAGATCGTGCGCGAGAGGAAATGAGCGACGCGCGCGCGGCTCGCCTCAAAGCTGTCGAAGAAACGGCGCGCAGTCCCGCGCTCAACTGTGAACGAATGAAGAACCACCGCGACTCGAACCACCTGCTCGTGCGCTTCCTCCTGCTGCCGACGATCTTTTTGACCGTCGCGCTCACGGGCGGCCTGCGCGTCGGCGAGAAGACGGGCGCGTTTTTGTTCGTCGCGCCGCCGCTCGTCGCGCTCGTGCTCTCTGTCCTCCTCATGCTTCTCTTCGCGCGCGGCGGCCTCGTCAACCTGCGCGCGTGGCTGGCGAACGACAACGCGCCGCTCACGAACCTTTCGCACGCGCTCACGCTCCTCGCACTCTTCTTCGCCTCCGCGCAGGCCTTCAACAGCGTGTTGCCCGAGAGCGGCCTGTTCCGCACGATGTTTGCCTTCTTCTTTCTCTGGACGCTCTGGCAGAACCAGTTCGCCTCGTTCGATGCGCGCCGTCTCTTGCGCAGCCTCGCCGCGCTCTTCGCGACGGCCTTCATCCTCAAACACATGCTGCTCGCCTCGCTCTACGCGACGGACGGCGGCTGGCTCAAACGACTCGCGGGCGCGCTCCTCGAAGGCGTCACGCAGGGTACACTGAGCGGCGCGCAGGAGCCTTTCGCGCCCGCCACCGGCTACATCTCTTTTTTCACCCTCGCTCTATACGTCGCCGGCCTGATTCTGCTACCATCCGCACCTCAAACGGAGGCCGACGCGGAAGAACCGACGCAGGCGCTCGTCCACGCTTATCAACGTCTCGCGCCCGCCGAACGTCAGGCCGCACTTGAAACTTTTCTGCGCGAGACTCAAACGCACGCCGCCAATCGTGCGCTCGAAGCGCCGCCCTCGCCCGGCGCAACTCGCCACACTCGATCCGGGGAAGCGGAATAAGTTTAAGTACCCGAACTTGTACGTCTCGACCGGCGGCGCTCAAATTCTCGTCCGCGCCGCCGCTCGCACATCGGCCTCGCACGCGCGCGCTCTCGAAACCTTCTGGCCGCCTTCATACCTCGCCGGCCTCGCTCATCCCCAAAAGCCCTCGAAGGAGATCAAACACCATGTCCACATTCCTCAAACGTCTCGCCCCCTTCGCGCTCGCCCTCTCGCTCGTCACACTCCTGCCCGCGCGCACGTCGCACGCGTGGGGGCCGTCCGGCCACAAGATCGTCGCCATCCTCGCGCGTCATCACTTATCGCAGGGCGCGACCGCAGAAGTGGAGCGGTTGCTCAAAGGAGACGCTCTCGAAGACGTAGCCAACTGGGCTGACGCCGAACGCGAGGAACGACCGGAAACCGCCGGATGGCACTTCGTCAACTTACCCCGCCGCGTCGGCAGCCCGGCACGCACGCCGACAGGTTTCCTACGCAGCCGCGACTGCAAAGACAATAACGGCGAACCCGGCTGCGTCGTGACAGCGATAGAAAAATATAAGGCCATCCTCGCCGACACGGGCAGGTCGGACGCCGACCGCCTCGAAGCGTTGAAGTTCATCGTCCACTTCGTCGGCGACATGCACCAGCCGTTGCATTGCAGCTTCGCGGACGACCGGGGCGGCAACAACATCAAAGTCACCTGGTTTGGCCGTCAATCGAACCTCCACAGAGTCTGGGACTCAGGCATCATCGGGCAGGCGAACCTGAGCGATGAAGACTTCGCCGCAGAACTCGAAGCGATACTGGAAGATTTGAGCGGCGACGAAGAATTCGCCACCGCCGGGCGAAGAGAGAGACTGCGCGCCAAGATCGAGGCGTTGCAAAGCGGAACTCTCGACCAGTGGGCGACCGATTCTTTCAAGCTGGCGGTCAGTAACGGCTACGACGCCGTACCCAGAACCGGCAAGGCACGGCTCGGCGCAGCCTACTACGCGACCAACGTGGACATCGTTGACGAGCAACTCACGAAAGGCGGACTCCGGCTGGCGAAGATTTTGAACGATGCGCTGCGCTAAGCCGCACGGCCTGCCGCTCCGACTCACCCTCGTCCTTCGACAAGAGCGAAACGGCGTGCGGCGCG
>DASQDV010000645.1:0-5279 GCA_035633995.1 Pyrinomonadaceae bacterium
GGTGACAAGTTAGAACACAGAAGCATTTGGTTTTCAACTTGTCACTTACCACCTGTCACTTATCACTCGGAGCGAAGCGACGAATGATTATCGGTATTTGCGGCGGCACGGGGTCGGGGAAGACGACGGTGGCGAATAAGATTCTGCAATCGGTGAGCGCCAACGAGGTCGCGTTCATTCAGCAGGACTCTTATTATCGCGATCTCGATCAGATGCCGCGCGACTACCGGCAGAAGGTGAACTTCGATCACCCGGACGCGATTGACAATGATCTGATGGTGGAGCACGTCCGCGCGCTGAAGTCGGGGCAGGCGGTTGACCTGCCGATCTACGATTTCAAGAACCACGTGCGGCGCAAAGAGACGCTGAGGATGGAGCCGAAGCTCATCACGATCATCGAAGGCATCTTGATCTTCGCGGAGAAGCGCCTGCTCGCAGAGATGGACATCAAGGTCTTCGTGGACACGCCCGACGACATACGCTTCATTCGCCGCCTGCGCCGCGACATCGCCGAGCGCGGGCGCACCGCCGATTCCGTCATCGACCAGTATCTCGCCACCGTGCGCCCGATGCACACGCAGTTTGTCGAGCCGTCGAAGCGTTGCGCGGACGTGATCATTCCCGAAGGCGGGAACAACATGGTGAGCATTGGCCTGCTCAGCGGGAAGATACGCGAGCGGCTGGCCGACGAACAGCAGCGGCGCAACGTGAGAGTCGGCATTTGACAGGGAAGAGGAGCAAGAAAAGAATTTGACTACAACAGAAGTACAGGAAGCGATCATCGAGGCGGCGACGGGCGCGCGCAACTGCGCGCTGGCGCAGTTCTCGAAATTCTGCGTGGGGGCGGCGCTCGAAGCCGAAGACGGGACGATCTACACGGGCTGCAATATCGAGAGTTCGGCTTACGAATTGACGATGTGCGCCGAGCGCGTGACGATCTGGAAGGCGCTCTCGGAGGGCGCGCGCAAGTTCAAACGCATCGCGGTCGTCGCCGACACGGAACGACTGACGCCGCCGTGCGGCGCGTGCCGACAGATCATCTGGGAGTTTTGCGGCGACGTGCCTGTCGTGCTCGCCAACCTGCGCGGCGACACCGAGACGCTGCAAATGTCCTGGCTTCTGCCGCGCCCCTTCGACGCCAAATTTCTCGAAGAAACAAGTGATGAAGATTAGTGTTCTCCTTTGCGCCTTACGGTTTTCTTCTTTGCGCCTCCAGCGTGAAAGCAGTTCTCGCTGGAGGCGCGAAGTCAGAACTTAAGGCGCAAAGGAAAGCGTCAACAAGTCCGGCTTTTGATCTTGATAGAATTTCCTTCAAATTAATAATGATTCAAATAATTAGCGTGATCAAACTATCTCGACCGTCCGTGCGACGGTGGCTCATAACTCTTCTTACTTGTGCGTTCATTGCCTCTCCGTCTGCGAGCGTCGCGGCCTCCGCGCCAAAGTCTGTCGATCTCGTCGTGCGCGGCGGCACAATCGTCACGATGGACGAGCGCGGGAGCGTGATCGAAGACGGCGCGGTGGCCGTCGAGCGCGGGCGCATCGTTGCCGTAGGCCGCCGCGTTGACATCGAAAAAAGTTACGCGGGGCGTGAGACGATTGAGGCGCGCGGGCGCATCGTGATGCCCGGCCTCATCAACGGCCACACGCATGTGCCGATGACGCTGTTTCGCGGACTCGCAGACGATCTCGATCTCAACGAATGGCTCACCAAATACATCTTTCCGGCTGAGGCGAAGAACGTGACGGAGGACTTTGTGCGCGTCGGCACGCGGCTCGGCCTCGCCGAGATGATTCGCGGCGGGACGACCACCTACTGCGACATGTACTACTTCGAGGACGCCATCGCCGACGAGACGGCAAAGGCGGGCGTGCGCGGTGTGCTCGGCGAGACGGTGATAGATTTTCCGGTCGCGGATAACAAGACGTTTGCCGAGGGGCTTGCCTACGCGGAGAAGTTCATCGAGAAGTGGCGCGGGCACGCGCTCATCACGCCCGCCATTGCGCCGCACGCGCCTTACACGGTGTCGGAAGAACATCTCAAAGCCGTGCGCGATCTCTCGAACCGTTTGAAGGCGACCGTTGTGATTCACGTGGCGGAGACGCGGAAAGAGGTTGAAGATGTGACGCGCGATCACGGGGCTTCGCCCGTCGCATATCTCGCGCGCATAGGGTTTTTGTACGACCGCGTTATCGCGGCGCACACCGTTCACCTGACGACGGAGGAGATCGAGTTGCTCAAGCGTCTCGGCACGGGCGCGGTGCACAACCCGCAGTCGAACATGAAGCTGGCTTCGGGCGTGGCGCGCGTGCCGGAGATGCTCAGGGCGGACTTGAGCGTGGGGCTGGGGACGGACGGCGCGGCGTCGAACAACGATCTGGACATGTGGGAGGAGATGGACACGGCGGCGAAACTGCACAAGTTGACGGCGAACGATCCGCGCGTGGCATCGGCGCGCGAGGTGTTGGAGATGGCGACGATTCGCGGCGCGCGTGCGCTGCATCTCGAACGCGAAATCGGATCGCTGGAAAAAGGCAAGCGCGCCGACCTGATCGTGGTTGACATGGACGCGCTCAATCAGACGCCGATGTACAACGTCTATTCGCATCTGGTTTACGCGACGAAGGCGGCGGACGTGCGCACGGTCGTCGTCGAAGGGCGCGTCTTGATGCGCGACCGCCGCCTCCTGACGCTCGACGAAGAGTCCATCAAGCGCGACGCGCGTGCGTATCGCGTGCGGATTTTGCAGAGCCTCGCGCCGGCTGCGGTGAGTCCGGCGGCAGTGAAGAGAGACGAGGGCGGCGCGACGCGGACGCCGCAGCGCAAGGCGACGACGCGTCCGGCGCGGAAAAAACCGGCGCGGCGGAGTTGATTGATCCGCATGGAGGGGCGATAATATCGCACTGATCAACGATCATCCTTCAAGCGAGCGTCAACGCTCGCTTTCACATTTACGGAGTTGCCATAGTGAAGGGAAGGTTTCTCATTCGTTCCACGCCCATATTCGTCAAAGTCAGTTTCAGCCTGCTCTTGATCCTCGCCTTCGCCAAGAGCCTTTCAGCCCAAACTCCGCCGCGCGATCTGGATGCAGACGGCATCCAGCGTCGCGTCACGCGCGCGCGTGCGCTCGCGGCGGCGGGCAATCTTCCGGCGGCGCGCAGCGAACTCGAAGCCTTGCAGCGCACGGCGGGCGTTGACCCGTCGGTGCGCGAGATCACGCTTGTGCTGCTCGCCGGAATCTACATTGATCAGGCCGACTACAGCTACGCCGAGAATTTGTTGAACGCAGCCTTTGCGGCGCGCGCGACGGGCGGCGAGAGCGCGGCGCGCGCCTACTTCGTGCTTGCGGGTCAAATTCTGGGCGGCGTGCGTGCGCGCCTCGAACGCTATCGCGTGTTCGGCCTGAACGTGGCGGACGAGGAGTTGCCCTCTGAGGCTTCGGGCGACGTGGATCGCCTGCGAACGCTCATCGAACGCGTGTTCGCACAGGGGCGGCAGTTGCGCGACGAGAACGCGCGGAACATGGACGCGACGGCGTTGCTCGAAGAGGCAGCGGGCGTGCGCGTGCGTCTGGCGCGCAAGGATGACGAGCGCGCACAGTGGCAGCGCGAGTTGACGGACGCGCGCCAGCGTCTCATCGGCGCGGATCGTCGCATGGCGACAAACGGGACGGCTGCCCCCGCTTCGACCACGCGCACGCAGACAAGTTCGGTTCCGGCCAACGCGAGCCAGCCAGCCCCGGCGCAAACCGTGCCCTCTTTGTCGAACTCCGCACCGGCGACTTCGCCCGCCGCCGGAGGAAACAACACGGCGAGCAACAACAGAACGGGCGGCAGTTCTACTTCGGCGGCGTCGCCTTCCGCGCCCGCTAACTCTCAAGCGCCCGCGCCGACAACCGCCGCGCTGCCTGCTGACGGGAAGCCGCTCGATGTCGGGTCGCTGTTGCCGAAAGCGGCGCAGACGGTTCAGCCCAGCTATCCGGCGACGGCGCGCTCGGCGCGCATCTCCGGGCGTGTCACGGTCTTTTTGATGGTGGACGAGAAGGGCATGGTTTCGGCGGTCGAACGCACGGACGGGCCGGAACTGTTGCGCCGTGCGGCGGAAGACGCTGCGCGGCGTTGGAAGTTTCGCCCGACGGTCATCAACGGCCAGCCCGTGCGCGTCTCAGGTTTCATCAACTTCAATTTCGCGCTCTGAGTCGCAAATTCCATGACAGGCGACTGGCAGCCGCATGAGACGGGCACGCATCAGGATCACGTCATCGCGCACGTCATCGGCGCGACCGTGCTCGGCTATTTCGCCGCCGCCGACGCGCTGCACCTCGCGCTCGACATCGGCTTCGTCTGGACAATCTTCGCGGATGCCGAGATGGGACTCGTGCCGGAGTCGCTCGCGTTGAAAGAGTTGGAAATCGGCGCTGAGGAGCGTGCAAAACTCGAAGCCGAGTTGCGGCAGCTTCACGACGAAGGATTCGACGCCGACACTTTCGCCTGCGTCACGCCCGCGCCTGCCGGGTGCCTGATCGAAGAGGTGCG
Organism: Pyrinomonadaceae bacterium; assembly: GCA_035633995.1. Lineage (GTDB taxonomy): Bacteria > Acidobacteriota > Blastocatellia > Pyrinomonadales > Pyrinomonadaceae > JAIVJZ01. The sequence goes on from DASQDV010000645.1 coordinate 4,537, forward strand.
GCTCCTGACTAAGGATGAGCTTCGCAGGCTGGAGATTCACGGCGAAGAGGCCGGACTCGTCGTTGAAGCATCGACTGTGACGGGCGAGATGAGCCTCGCAGAGTTAGATGTATCGGACTGAAACCACAACAGGAGTGATGAATGTTTTCTACGCAGACGAGTAATGTCGGAGTTGAGGGTCAACACTTGAGTTTTGCAGACGCCTCCGAAGCGGATTCGGACTCGACGGGCAGCGGCGGCGACGCCTCGCTCGAAGAGACCGCCGAACGCGAGCGCGAATACCTGCGCCGTCGCCTCCGCGACGAGTTGCAGCGCGAGCCGACCGAAGACGAACTCAACGAATGGCTGCGCGAACACACGGAAGGATATTGAGCAGAAACGATGAAGTAGGAACGCGGAATCAGAATACGGAAAACAGAATCCAGAAGTCAGAAGAAAATATACATGCTCCTTCTGACTTCTGGATTCTGTTTTCTGACCTTCTGCTATTTATTCCGCGTTCCTACTTCATCGTTTGCGCTTTTACGGTGTGTTTTCGACCATCAATTTGTTGTCGATGTTGCGGACTCCGCGAACAGCGTTGGCGAGGCGTTCGGCGCGATCTTTGAGCGCTTTGGTTTTGACCGAGCCGATGAGCGTGGCCTTGCCGCCGATGACGGTGACGGTGAGACCCGCAAGGTCTGGGTCGTCCGTGAAGCTCTTGTTGATTCTGGATTCGAGCGTCGCATCGTCCGTGCCGGAAT
>DASQDV010000646.1:0-6713 GCA_035633995.1 Pyrinomonadaceae bacterium
CGCCTTCGCGGTCGAACTCCGGCATCTTGGGCGCGCAGACGAGCGCCCGCTTAGTCGGCATCGCGCTTCTCCTCGTGCACGGAGAGCGCGTGCAGGGTGGCGAAGTCGTACTGGTTCGGCGCGGCGGGTTGCCGCTTCAAAGCGTGCTGCCACTTCTCGACGAACTTGACGCGGTTCACGGTCTGAAAACTCTTGACGCCGCGTTTCACATCCGTGCCCGAAGACACGCCTTCGAAGTGGATGATCACGCTCTCCGGCTGGTAATAGACCTTGCGCCCCATCTCGCGCAGGCTGAAGCAGTAGTCGGTGTCTTCGTAATAGGCGGGCGCGTAGCGCGAATCGAAGCCGCCGAGACTGAGAAAGAGCGTGCGCGGCGTCGCGAGTAGTGCGCCGGAACAGTAGTCAACTTCGCGCAGGAAATTATAGAGCGGCGCGTTCGGCGATTTGTCGTTGCGCCCGAAGTTGCAACCCGATCCGTCGGAGAAGACGATGCCTCCCGCCTCTTGCAGAGTGCCGTCCGGGTAGATGAGTTTGCCGCCGACCGCGCCCGCGTCCGGTCGCTCGCGTAGGACGCGCAGGAGCGGGGGGAGCCAGCCGGGCTGCGGCAGCGTGTCGTTGTTGAGGAAGACGAGCACGTCGGCGTGCGCCGCTTCCGCGCCCGCGTTGCAACTGCCGATGAACCCTTTGTTCTGTTCGTTGCGCAGCACGCGTATGCGCCCGTCGGTCTGCGTCCAGCGCAGGAGCGCCGCCGGAGTCTCGTCGGTCGAGGCGTCGTCAACCACGATGATCTCGCCGCGAAAGTTGGGCGGCAGCGTTTGCAGCAACTGTTCGAGACACTTCTCGGTGTAATCCACCTTGTTGTGGACGGGGATGATGATCGAGGCGCTCGGCAGCGGCGTCTCGGTGATCGCGCCCTCTTTCCACTCGGGCACGAGGCGGATGCGCGAGCCGTTCTTCGCATCCGACTGTTGCCGCCCGCCGCCCGCTTCCGTGCCGTGCGCCTGCACGACGGCGACCGCCGCGACGCGATGAGCCTCGGCAAGATGGCGCGAATCGCTCGCCGGGACGACGACGATGTCAACGCTGTGATCGAGATAAGGCAAACTGTGATGGCCGTTGGCCGTTGGCGGCGAGAAGACCGCCAGGTGCGGGAGCGCCGCCGCCAGATTCAAACCCGTGTGCCAGTTCAAAATTGAAGGCTCGCGCTCCGTGCGGCTCTTAAAGTCGTCAACGAGCACTTCGAGGCGGCGGTAAAAACTCGCGTCCGCGCCGTTCGCGCCCGCGCCGGCCTTCGCAGCTTCCGAAGCGGCGACGCCCGCACGCGCGCCGTGCCCGTTCGGCGAACCGGCGCCGACCGAGCGCAGTACGGTTTTAGGTGAGCCGACGGCGACGAGGCGCGTGAAAATTTGGACGTGACCCTGCGCATCGTAAGCGCGCACGATCAACGTGCGCCGCCCGACCATCGAGGAGCGGAGCGCGATGCGCTCGCTGTAGCCGCAGTCGGCGCGCGCCTGCGCGGGATAGGCCGCCGCCACGTCGTCGCGCTTCAGCCCGTAACTCAAACGGCCAAGATAAAAATCGTCCAGAAAAGCCTCTATGCGCACGACGGGCGCGCTGACGGAAAAGACCCAGCCGTGAATTTCGAGTTCGCCCGCGACGTTGGCCGCTTCGGTCGGTGCTTCGATGAGGCCGTAGAAGATGGGCTGCACGGGCAGGTGCACGCGCCGCGCCAATTTCATGCCATATTGCCTCCACTGTTGTTTCAGCCCGCCGAGCCTGCGCAGCATAGAGGCCATGCGCCACGAACCGGATGTCTGTATCCATTCGAGCACTTCGTCTTTTTTGTCGGCCTGCGCGCGCAGCGAAACGAGCAAGGCGGCCTGCTGTTCGAGTTGGGATTCGCGGTTGGAGAGGCGCGCGGCGAGCGCGTCGAGTTCGTTCGCCTGATGCGCCGCCTGCGCCTCGTAGGCCGAGACCTGCGCCCGGTGAGCCTCTTGTTCCTCGGCGGCCTGCACCGTCAGTTCGCGTATGCGCGCGGCGTCCGCCGCCCGCTGCGCGTCCTGCGCCGCGATCTGCGCTTCGTAGGCGGAGCGCTCCCTCTGCAACTCGTCGTCGAGCCGACTGATCTGATTCTCATAGACCGTGCGTGAACTCGCCAGCTTCTCGGTGAGACTATTGATTTGAGCCTCATAGACCTGACGCGCCTCTGCCCATTCCCCCTCCATGCGTCCGAGCTTTTCGAGCACTTCCTGACGCACGAGCGCGTCGCGCTGTTCCAGAGGGTTTTGGGGCAGGTGTTTGAACGCTTCGGTGACGAGTTCGTCGAGGCTGCCGGGCAGCGGGAAAATCAGGTCGCCCTCCGCCGCACGAATCTGTTCGAGCCGCTTGCAGTGCGCGATGAACCGGTAGAAGGCCATGCACCCGGCGAGCGACAGGCTATAGAAGCCGTCTTCCTTCGGCGTGTAATGCTTGTCGAATTCCTCGATCACTTCGCGCAGAATGCCCTGCCAGGTAGGCCACTCGCCGTCAGGCGTGAGCGCGGCGGCTTCGACGGAGGTGTAGCGGTTCAGGCGCGCGACGAAATCCGTCAGGTCTTTGTAGTTGTAATGCTTGATGTAATAGCCGCTCTCCGGGTTCAGATATTTCACTTCGCCGTCAACTTCCGGCCAGGCGTGGATCGCGTCCGTCCACTTGACGCGCCCGCGCCGGAACAGGCGCGGCTGGTGGTCTGCCCCCCATCCGGAGTTGCGTATGAGGTAATCGCCGATATAGTTGCGGCGCGGGATGGCGACGAGCGCATACTGCTCCGCCTCTTCGATGATCTTCCGGATTCCTGCCGCGAGCCGCGCCGGAATAACTTCGTCGGCGTCGAGCAGGAAGACCCAATCGCCCGTGGCGTGTGAGAGCGCGAGATTGCGCGCCGGTTCGACGTAGCCGAAGTCCGGGCACGAAAAAACCTTGTCCGTGAATTTGCGCGCGACCGTGATGGTTTCGTCCTCGCTGCTCATGTCGAGCACCACGATCTCATCAGCCCATGCGGCGCTCGCCAGACATCTTTCCAGCGATTGCTCTGCGTTTCTGGTATTGATTACAACTGATATCCGCATGTGGGAAACTCATTCGCATGCTGGCATCGCGTCTTAGCTGCTCGGCCTTACGGCAGATGTTCGGCGACACCTTTAGAGGTTGTTTTCGGAAGCTGTCGGGGGCCGTACCGTGTGGGGTTCTTTAAAAAACTGGCCTTTCGCTCCCAAATTGCGCTCTAGACAATACACGACAACGCTTGAGAATCCTAGTTACCACGTGGCCTCCGCAGGCACGCCGCAGGCACCCTTTGTTCCCCGCCACGCGAACCAACATCCCCGCACAGACGCCGCGCAAACAGTCCTTGACACCTTCGGATCAGAGGAGTAGATTTCCGCCGCTTTGCAACTAACGTTAACCGGAGACCGGGTGACACAGCCTCCGGCGCTCCTGTTAATCTCACCATGAACCCCGAACACGGCGCACCACCGAGGCCAAACGTCTTACGACTTCCCGGCACATCCATCAGGCTCTCTTAAATTCATCAACGCTCTCTTCTACGACGGTGCGCGTCGCCGCGTCGCCACCTCAAACCGCCCCGGCAATCTTTGTTAAGGAGACCTCCCACATGATTCCAACACAGAGAATATTTTCCGCCTGTACCCTGTGGCTCCTCTTCATTTTTCTCAACAACGCGATTGCGCCCGCTCAGATAACGGGCGTCAAACAGAACATCAATCTGCACGGCGGCCTGCTGCTGCCCTTCAGCCCCGGCGCGGGTGTGGCCTTCGACGACATCAAAGTGAGCGCGCCCGTGACGGTATCTACGAGCGGGATGCCCGAAGCCACCGTCGCCGTCATCCCGCCGAAGAAGTTTCAGAGATGCCTCGACGGCAGGCTCTTGTTCGGCAGCGGCACAACCGTCCGCTCGCTGTCCCTGACGCCCGCCACCGGCAAAGCCGCTTTCTCACACAACTTTTTCTCCGCCATTCAATCGCCGAAAGACCTGACGACGCCGCATGTCATCTACGACAATCATCTCGTCGCCTCCGGCGACAATCTGTTTTACACCGTCGAGGCCGTCATCTGGCGCGACGACATCACGCCTCATCCAAGTTGGTGGAACGACACGAAGGTCAACACGCTCAAGGGCAGGAACGTGCCCGGCGGGCGCGCCGCGATCTTCGTCTTCAAATCAAATACCTGCGGCGAGACCTGGACGCCCTACTCCGTCATTGACGCGGCGAAGCTGGTGGTGCGCAACCCCGCCACGAAAAAGCTGGAGGCCGGTTATTGCGGCGTGCCCCGAGTTGACAGCGCTAACAAGAAGGCCGAAGCGGGCGGCTTCGACGGGCATTACGTGTATCAGGATTTCAAGCCCGCCAACTTCGTGCTCATCACCACCGGCTGCTACACGGGCAAAGGGGCGGATCAGGGGCTGTTGCTCTCGAAGGCGGGCGCGACGAACACATGGACGGTGCTCCGGCAATACGACAATGCCGATACGTTCTGGCGCATCCCCGCCGCGATGCTCTCGAACCAGACCGTCGGGATAGTCTATAAAAAAGGGACGAACCTGATTCTGGAAGCCGCCCGCTTTCCCTTCACCATCGGCGACTTCAAAACGATTGCCACCTATCCCATCTCCTACCCCGGCATCAGCGAGGACAGCGTCGGCTTACGAGCCAGCATGTACGGCTACTTCGGCCTCGTCAATACAACAATCGTGGATCAGGCCACCTTCAAGACGAAAGAGGGCTTTCAGGTGGCCGCCTACGTCAACGACAACAACACCGCCGCCTACAACCTCTATTTTCAAACGCCCGAAGTAAGCACGACCGCCCCGAAACCGTTCTCCACGATCAAGGCTGCGACCAAAGGCAACAGCGTGCTGCAAGGCACGCTCGTGCAGAGCGCCGTGCCGGGCATGTCCAGCATCTTTTACTGGATTGAACAGGTGTCGAAGGGGCAGTTTCAAATACGCTTTCAGGCGTACAGCCAAAACGTGGCGCTCGGCACCCCGAAGCTTGTTTCGACCACCTTCGCCACGCCGAGTTTCACCGGCGACTACCTCGGCGGCACATCCTATCGCGCGAGCGACGGGACACACTTCTTTCTCTCCTGGAGCGAATCCAGCACGCTCAAATACGTAGAGGTTTTAGTGCCTCCTTCGCTCAGCCTCTAAACGATAGATCGAGAGTGCGCGTCGTCGTCAAAGTTGTTACATGACGAAGGCCGGGCGTTTGAGGATGCAGCAGCAGTGAGACCCGTAGCAAAAATTCTCCAACGAATTCACGCGCCGGATTTTCGGCGACCTGATAGTAAAGTCAACGCTTGAGGTGAAACGATGAAAATCAGACACATACAGACGCACGGCGCGCCCGCCCCGGGCGGCCATTATTCGCAGGCCGTTATGCACAACGGGACGGTTTACGTCTCCGGCCAACTCCCGATTGATCCGCAGACCGGAGAGAAGCAACTGGGTTCAATCGAGGCGCAGACCGAGCAGGTACTAAAAAATATCAGTGAAATTCTGCGGGCGGCTGACAGCGACCTGAGCAGGCTTTTGCAGGTGACGATCTACATCTCGGACATCAGTTTGTGGCAGCGGGTCAACGCCGTCTACGCTGGAATGTTGGGTGAAGCGCGCCCGTCGCGCGCCGTGATTCCGGTTAAAGAGTTGCACTACGGATTCCAGATAGAGGTTTCGGCAATCGCCGCCGCGGGCGATTAAAAGTTTATCAGTTGAAAGTCGGGAGGAGATTATGTCGGAACAATGGGACGAGTTGAATGAACTCGAACAGCGTCTCATACGGGCGTGGCTGGAGGAAGACCGCGAAACCGTCGAAGCGATTCTCGACGACGACTGGTCTGTGATTGATCCCGCCGGTCGTATTCTCACCAAGTCGCAGGTCATGGCTGAGTTCGAGTCGGGAGTTCGCAAGATGGAATCGGGAACGATTGACGAAGTCAAGGTACGCAGCTTCGGCAACTTTGCGGTCGTGACGGGACGGACTACAGCCGCCGGAAATTATCAGGGCGCGAGTTTCTCCGTGCAACTCCGTTTCACGGACGTGTGCGTTAAACGAGGTGACCGCTGGCAGGTCGTGGCCTCACAGGGAACATTGCTCGCGGAGTGAGCGTGAAGGAGAACGACGCGAAGTCGAAAACGCCGGAGCAATGAACTTCTCATTGCTCAACGGATCAAATCACCGCGAAGCCTTTGCAGGCCGTCGGAACCGAGAGTTCCGACGGCCTTCGATTTTGTGCTGCGGGCAACAAACAACAGGTCATTTCGCTCCCGGCACGAGTTAACAAACATTTAAGGCACACTTCACTCTGATTTAACCCGCCCGCTTTAACCTCCATCCTTGCCGCACAAGATTTACACGACACGTTGGAACAGAACATCACGCGCTGCATGCCCGCGCGCATCATCTTTAGTCTTATCAACACATCGTCACGAACTCGAACAGCACTATGAATCCAAATATTTGCCAACTCCACAGGAGGCTTTCGATGAACTTTTTGCGCCCGCGACAGATGGTCGCCGTCCGGTTGACTCTTTTTTCGCTCGGCCTTTGCCTGATGCTTACCTCCGCGACCTACGCACAGTCCAGCCCGACGGGCAGCTTGGGCGGCGTCGTGCAGGACGCGAACGGCGCGCTCTTGCCCGGAGTTACGGTCAA
>DASQDV010000647.1:0-2686 GCA_035633995.1 Pyrinomonadaceae bacterium
AGACCCGAGATCGACAATTCCGTGCGCCCCGTCATCAACATCTTCGGCGGCGCGGGACAATCCGGCACGGTCTCCACCACCGACCTCAACAACAACCTTTCCGTCAACAAACAGTTCGCCAAAGGCGGCGGAAACTACTCCTACTTCTTCAACAACACGCGCGAGAAGACGGACGCGAGCAACCAGACACTCAACCCTTTCTACTCGGCCAGCCAGGGCATACAGTTTACGCAACCCCTGTTTCGCAACCGCTCGATTGATCGCAACCGACAGCAGATACGCATCCAGCGCAAGCGCGTCGAACAATCGGACGCCGACTTTCGCATCCGCACCATCGGCGTAATCTCGACCGTGCAGCGCGTCTACTGGGATTTGGTCTTCGCCCTGCGCGACGAGCAGAACCAGATCGCGAACGTGAATCTGGCGCGCGAGAATTTCCGCCGCACGGAGGCCAGCGTCGCGGCGGGCGCGTCCGCGCCGCTCGAACGCGCCGAAGTGCAGACCGAACTCTCGAACCGCGAGGCTTCGCTCCTGATCGCGTCGCAAAACGTCTCCATCGCGGAGAACAACCTCAAGCAACTCATCCTGCGCGACCCGCTCGCGCCCGAATGGTCTGCCGCGCTCGTGCCGACCGACACGCCGACCTTCGACGAGACGCCCGTTAATCTCAACGACGCGCTCACCGAAGCGCGCGCCAATCGCCCCGAACTGCGCCGCCTGAAACTTCAGGAAGACATCAACAACATAGACATACAGTTTTTCAAGAACCAGACGAAACCCGTCGTTGACCTGACCGGGGCGATCTCCACGACCGGCCTCGCCGGTTCTCGCCAGACCCTGCCCGGCGCGGCGGCCTCGCCGCTCATTTCCGGCAACCCCGGCACGAACGCCGCCGCGTTCCTCCTGCAACAACTCAGGAACAACAACCTGCAAGTTGATCCGATTCCGACCGTCACGCCTTCGGTCGGCACCGTCCCGGAATTTCTGGTCGGCGGCTACGGCCAGACTTTGCAAAATTTGTTCGGCTTCAAAACCCGCAACGTCCTCGTCGGCGTGACGCTGCAAATTCCCCTGCGCAACCGCACGGCGGAAGCGAATCTGGCGGGCGCGCGCATCCAGAAAGAGCAACTCGTCGCTTCGATGCGTGCGCAGGAGCAGGGCGTCGAGGTCGAAGTGCGCAACGCGGCGCAGGCCGTCGAGACGGCGCGGCGGCGTGTGCTCTCCGCGCGTCAGGCGCGCGAGAACGCCGAACTCCAACTCACGGGCGAGCAGCGCCTCTATCAGGTGGGACGTTCGACGACCTTCCTCCTGTTCCAGCGCGAGAACCAACTCGTCAACGCGCGCAATCAGGAACTGCGCGCCGAAACCGATTACAACAAGGCGCTCGCAGACCTCCAGCGCGCCACCTCGACGACGCTACGCGCCAACAACGTCATCGTCGAATCGCCGACGCTGCAATAGTTCTTCCGGGTCACCAGACAATTTACCAGGGATGGCCGGACGACGTTTGAATGCGCCTCGCGCGCAAACGTCGCCCGGCCATTAACATTCCCGGCGGTTGACGCTTCCGCGCGCCTCTACGTATTCTCAGGGCGCGACGGCGCGAGACTTCCGTACCGATGCGCGCCGCCCTTCAACGCTTTGAAGACCACCGCCACGATCATCACCTTCAACGAAGCCGAATACATCCGCGCGGCGTGCGATTCCGTCAGTTGGGCGGACGAGATTCTGGTCGTCGATTCCGGCTCGACCGACGCGACGCGCGAGATTGCAGAGGAGTGCGGCGCGCGCGTCATACGTCGCGCGTGGCCGGGCTTTGCCGCGCAGAAACAGTTTGCCGCCGAACAAGCCCGGCACGAATGGATTTTCAGTCTTGACGCGGACGAGCGCGTCTCGCCCGAATTGCGCGCCTCCATCGAAGACCTGCTCTACACGAAAGACGCCCAACTCGCCGACGGCTATCGCATCGCGCGCCGCTCGTTCTACATGAACCGCTGGATACGCGGCGGCGGTTGGTATCCCGATCACCAGTTGCGCTTCTATCGCCGCGCGCGCGGGCGTTGGCACGGCGCGCACATACACGAGTCGGTTCAGATGCAGGCGGGCGCACGCGTCGAGACGCTACGCGGCGATTTGCTCCACTACACCGCGCGCGATGCGGCCTACCACCACCGCATGATCGGCGAACGCTACGCTCCGCTCTCAGCCCTCCAGATGTACGAAGCCGGGCGGCGCACCTCCCCTCTCAGCGTCGCGCTCGCAGGCCCCGCCGCCTTCGCGCGCAGCTACCTGCTCAAAGGCGGCTTCCGCGACGGCTTCGCGGGCTTCTGCATCGCACGCTTCGCCGCGCACCACGCGTTTCTCAAAAAATTGTTGTTGTGGGAGATGCAGGAGAATGAGCGTAGACGCCGGAGCAGGACGAGCGATAAACGTTAAAGCGATTCAGCGCAGCTTAAGCTGCGGTAACTACCTGCCGCTGCTATGCGACGGTGAATCACTTGTAGTTTTAACTAACTTCTGACCGCTCACCTCTGACTTCGGTTCTATTCTCAGGCTGGTCGGCGGCAACAACTGGCGGCGCGTCTCTGTATCCAGAAGCGGCGCGGGCGTGTGGCCGTTGATCGTTTCGGCGAGCAATTGATCGGCCATTTGCTTGTGCTCCCAGATGCGATTGCCCTGCGCGAGA
>DASQDV010000648.1:0-6229 GCA_035633995.1 Pyrinomonadaceae bacterium
GGCGATCTCGCGCGTCGAAAGTTCGATGTGCTGCTGGCGCGTGCCGACGAGCGCTTCGTAAACCTTCGCGATGATTTCGGGCGGCGGGTAAGAGCCTTCGATGAAGTAGTCCTGCGTGCGCTTGTCGGCGTAGTTGAAGAGAAGGACGCACTGCGAGGGCAAGCCGTCGCGCCCGGCGCGCCCGATCTCCTGATAGTAGGCTTCGATTGAGCCGGGTAGATGGTAGTGGATGACGAAGCGTATGTCGGCCTTGTCAATGCCCATGCCGAAGGCGTTCGTCGCCACGATCATCTGCACGCGCCCTGACATAAAGGCATCCTGTGCCTGCGTGCGCTCCGCCTCGTCCATCCCGGCGTGATAGGCGACGACGCTCAGGCCCGCGTCCTGCAGGCGACGCGCCCCCTGCTCGACCGACTTGCGCGTAGAAGAATAGATGATGCCTGAGCCGCCTTTCGATTCGGCGGCGAGCGATTTGACGAGCGCGATCTTCTCGCGCTCCTTCTGCGTGTGGACGACGCGGATAGAGAGGTTCGGGCGGTCGAAGCCGGAGACGAAGGCACGCGGCTCACGGAGTCCGAGTTGCTCGATGATGTCGGCGCGCACGTGCGGCGTGGCGGTGGCGGTGAGCGCGATGGTTTGCGGCCGCCCGATCTCTTCGATGACCGCTTTGAGGCGGAGGAAATCCGGGCGGAAGTCGTGACCCCAGGTGGAGACGCAGTGCGCCTCGTCAACGGCGAAGAGAGAGACGTTCGCGCTCTTTAAGGCTTCGACGAAATGCGCGCTGCGGAAGCGTTCGGGCGCAACGTAGACGAGCTTGTATTTGCCCTGCCGGATGCCCGAGATGCGCGCCTTCTGCTCCTCGAAATCAATGGAACTGTTGATGAACGTCGCAGGGAGGTGGCGCGCGTGCAGCGCGTCAACCTGATCTTTCATCAGCGCGATGAGCGGCGAGACCACGACGGTCGCGCCTTCGTTCATCAGCGCGGGAAGCTGGTAACAGAGCGACTTGCCGCCGCCCGTCGGCATCACGACGACCGTGTCGTGTCCTTCGAGTATGGCGTCTATCACCTCGCGCTGTCCCTCGCGAAAATCTTCAAAGTTGAAGTGTTCGCGCAGGGCGGCGAGGGCTGCATTTGTGTTCGACATAACTGCTTAAGTCTCGGGAGTGAAAGATGAGACGAGGAAATTTTAACCTAGAGGCGGTGTAAATCCTAAAAGGGACGCGGAGGGGCAAAAAGAGAGCCGCGCGTCAAAACGCGCGGCTCTTTTCACGAGCAGGTGGCCGGGCAGAAAACCTTAACGAGGCGTGGGTGTCGGCGTCGGTGCAGGTGTCGGCCTCCCGCGCGGCGTGCCGGGCAGGCGTCCGCGCCCGCGCCCGCTATTGTCGTTAGTTCCCGGCGTCGGTGTGGCTGTCGGCGTGGCAGTCGGCGTCGGCGTCGGGGTCATTGTCGGAGTTGGGGTCGCCGTCGGCGTCGGAGATGCGGTTGGAGTTGCGGTCGGACTCGGCGTCGGAGTTGCGGTCGGAGTCGGCGTCGCCGTCGGGGTCGGGGTTGGAGTCGGTGTCTCTGTCGGTGTGGCGGTCGGCGTCGCAGTCGGAGTTGGCGTTGCTGTTGGCGTCGGCGACGCGTTCGGCTTCACATCCTTGCACTTGTCCTTACAATCGGCAAATGCCTGTTGGCAGACCCTCATCGCTGCCGAATTTGAACTTGCAGCCGCCCTGCACTGCTGGTAGGTGTCGGTGCAACTCTTCTGGCACTGCGCGCGTTCACTCTGGACGACCGGCGCGGGCGAAAAGTAGGCGACGGCCGTGAGTGCTGCGGCGAGCATGAAAAGCAGCACGAATGTTATTTTTTTCTTCACAGTCTCTATCCTCCTTGGTTAAAACTATGCGCGCACTCGACGGAGGACGCGCCGTTTCCGGGTCTCAGGGGTAAAAGGGGGCTTAAAACGACTGAGTGGGGATTGGAAGGGGGTAAGCATACCACTTCTCGGCGCGGGGTGTAAGTGCGCGAGCGCACCCTCGCATCCGGTTTCAGCCGGGCACAGGGCGCGTCCGGCAGGAGAGGGCTGGCTGCCCGCGAGCGGTTTACGATTACCTGCGCGCGCATTACGATACGAGGGTGATGAAGACGCGCGAGTGGAAATCACGAACCAAGCACGATCTGATGATCGAGGTGTGGGAGCATCTGGATTGCGAGACGGTGGGCGCGCGCGAGTTGGAGGCGATTGCGGAGGCGGTGCGCGAGCGTTTCGGCGAGGGCGCGGAGGAGAGTCCGGCGGTGGTGGCGCGCCTGCTCGCCGACGAGGGCGCGGAGTTGCGTCACGCGGAGGTCTTGGAGATGGACGCGCGCTGGCGCGCGGCTGACCCTTACGAGGCGATGTTTCGCAACGTCCTGAAGTTTTCCAACTTCGACGAAGCCGCCGCTTCGATCAAGCGTCTGGACAATTTGCGCCGCCAGTTCGGGCGCAAGAAAGATAAGGAAGGCTTGCGCCGCGTGCGCGAAACCGTGTTGCGAGGCAAGCAGCGGGCGCAGATGATCGCGCGCAATTCTTCTGTCAACGAGCGGAAGCGCGCGGAGAAGGAGGAGATCGCCGAGTGGTTCGCGGTCTGGCTCAGGCAGCCGGAAATCTTCGACGACTGGCTCGTCCTGCGCCGTCGCGCGAAAGATTTCCGCGCGCGTTTTGAGGATTGAAAAATCACTCGCCGCCGAGACTCACAGATGAAAACGACGAAGGAAGAACAATGGATGATGAAAGGATTGATTCGTTGATTCATTGATTCATTGAGTCTATGAATCAATCCTTTTCATCGTTCCTCCTTCATCGTATCCGCGCGCGCTCTCTACTTCAAAACGATCTCCGTGATCTGGTGTGCCAACGTTCTGAGCCGGGTGTCTTCGATGTTGGTCATCAGGACGACGGCGAAGCCTTTGTCGGGGATCATTTGGAGCATCGTGCTGACACGCTGCTGCGCGCCCGAATGGCCGACGATCTTCCGGCCTTCGACAAGATGCAATTCCCACCCCAAGCCGTAGTTGGTCTCTTTGCCGTCGCGCAACTTCTGGCTCGTGTACATCTGCGCGACGGTCTCTTTTTTCAGAAGCGTGTTCGCGTTCATGGCGACGGCAAACTTCGCGAGGTCTTCGACCGTCGAGACGAAACCGCCGCCGGGGATTTTGTAGCTGTTGTCGGCGATGTCGGAGTTGCGTAAGCTGCCGTCGCGCGTGCGCCGGTAGCCTTGCGCGCGGTTGAGGATGATGTCGCCGATGGCGTCAATGCGCATGCGATCCATCGCGGCGGGTTTGAACACCTGCTCGCGCATGTAGTCTGCGAACGTCTGCCCCGAAGCGCCTTCGACGGCGCAGCCGAGCACGCTGTAGCCGAAAGTGGTGTAGGTGTATTTCGCGCCCGGCTCATGCAAGAGCGCGTCGTCTTTGAACATGGCGAGACCGGCCACGATATTGTCGTAGCGGCGCGTGCTGGCAAACTCCTCCTCGCTCTTGTAGTGGCGTATGCCGCTCAGGTGGGAGAGGATGTGGCGCGCGGTGACAGGCCATTGCTTGGCGGGGAAGGCGGGGCAGTATTTTTCGACGGGCGCGTCGAGGTCGAGTTTGCCGCGCTCGACGAGTTGCATGACGGCGACGGCGGTGACCGGTTTCGAGATGGACGCGAGGCGATAGACCGTGCCCGCTTTCGCGGGGACGAAATTCTCAAGGTCTGCGAAACCGTAACCGTTAGACCAGCGCAACGCGTTGTTTGTGACGACGGCGACGGAGATGCCGGGGATATTCTGCCGCGACATCTCCGAGGCGATGGCCGCCTCGATCAATTTAATCTTCTCGGCGGTGAGCGGCGTGTTCTGCTGTTGCGCGCGTGCGACGTGCGGCGCGAACGAAAATAACAGCGCGAGGCACAGAGCCGCGCGCCGAAGGATGGGCGTTAGCAGCAGGAGGGTGGGCATTCGTCTCATCTTGATTATTCTCCTGAAACAAAAGATTGAACGGTCGGAAGAAAATAGCTCTTGCCCGTTGCAAGACGCCGCGCGAGCGATATGTGTTAACAGGCATGAGACAGGATACCGCGACAGGATACTGCAACGGGAAATGCCGCCGCAGTCTTTATTCCGCGCCGTTCCTCGTCTTCGACGCATAATCTCGCTCTCGCTCGTTCGGGGGATTATGTCGCAGGCAGCGTTTGAGGCTAAAATAACGGCGGCAACTCCCCTAAAATTTTAGCAATCAAAGTGCAAGCTGATTCGGTTCAACCGGGAGGTAGTGTATGAAACTGTCCTGTCAAACGGCGCGGCGTCCGGGCGGTGTCGTCGCCGTTTTGTTGTCGTTTATTTTTCTCTTTCAGAGTCTCTCTTTCGCGCAGACGCAGAAGGCGGGCACGCGCAAAACGACCGGCGGGCAGCCGACTGTGACAGAGGCGCAGCAGTTCGTCGCCCATGCCGAGCAGCGTCTGACGGAACTCAACCTCAAGGTGGCGCGCGCAAGCTGGATTCAGGAGAACTTCATCACGGACGACACGGAAGCTCTCGCCGCCGATGCGAACAACGAATTGACAGCCGCCGTCACGCAGTTGGCCGAACAGGCCACGCGCTTCGACAAGTTGAAACTTCCATACGACACGACGCGCAAGCTGCGTCTGTTGAAACTCGCGCTGACCGTCCCCGCGCCCTCCAACGCGGCGGAGCGCGACGAGTTGACGAAGATCACCGCGTCTTTGTCGAGCGACTACGGCAAGGGGAAGTATTGCCCCGACGGCGAAAAAGGAAAATGCCTGACGCTTCAGGAGATGGAGCCGATCATGGCGGAGAGCCGCGACCCCGAAGAGTTGAAACGCATCTGGCTCGGATGGCACGCCATCTCGCCGCCCTTCAAACAAAAGTACGCGCGTTTCGTCGTCCTCGGCAACAAGGGCGCGCGCGAGATGGGCTTCAAGGATTTGGGCGCGCTCTGGCGTTCCAACTACGACATGCTGCCCGACGAGTTTGCCGCCGAGATGGAACGTCTCTGGCTGCAAGTCAAACCGCTTTATGACTCGCTTCACACCTACACGCGCTGGAAACTGGCGGAGAAATACGGTAAGCAGCTCGTGCCGGAGAACCAGCCGATCCCCGCGCACCTCTTAGGCAACATGTGGAGCCAGACGTGGAGCAATATTTATCCGCTCTTAAAACCTGAAAAGGGCGACCCGGGCTTTGACCTCACGAAGATTCTCGTCGAACGCAAGACCGATGCGCGCCAGATGGTGCGCTACGGCGAAGGCTTCTTCACGTCGCTCGGACTCGAACCGCTGCCGCAGACCTTCTGGGAGCGTTCGCTCTTCGTCAAGCCTGCGGACAGGGAAGTGGTCTGCCACGCGAGCGCGTGGGACGTTGACGCGCAAAAGGACGTGCGCCTCAAGATGTGCATCAAGATCACTGCGGAAGACTTCTCGGTGGTTCACCACGAACTCGGCCACAACTATTACCAGATGGCCTACGCGCCGCAGCCGACGCTCTACCAGAACAGCGCCAACGACGGCTTTCACGAAGCCATCGGCGACGCCGTCGCGCTCTCCGTCACGCCCGAATACCTGAAACAGATCGGGATGATCAAAAACGTGCCCGACGAAAGCGCGGACCTCGGCCTGCTGCTGCGGCTCGCGCTCGACAAGGTGGCGTTTCTGCCGTTCGGCTATCTCGTTGACCAGTGGCGTTGGAAAGTCTTTTCGGGCGAGGTGACGCCGGAGAACTACAACCAGGCGTGGTGGGAGTTGCGCACGAAGTACCAGGGCATCACGCCACCCGCGCCGCGCAGCGAAGCCGACTTCGACGCGGGCGCAAAATACCACGTCCCGGCGAACACCCCTTACGCGCGCTATTTCCTCGCGGCGATCTTGCAGTTCCAGTTCCACCGCGCGCTCTGCCGCGAGGCTGGCTTCAAAGGGCCGCTCAACCGTTGTTCGATCTACGGCAACAAGGCGGCGGGCGCGAAACTCAAACAGATGCTCGCGCTCGGGCAGAGCCGCCCCTGGCCGGAGGCTTTGAAGGCTCTGACGGGCGAAGACAAGATGGACGCCACCGCCATCATCGACTACTTCGCGCCGCTCAAACGCTGGCTCGACGATCAGAACGCGCGCCACGCGCGGCAGACCGCCTCCGTGAAGTAAGAACTGTTGGATAACTAAAACCTCCAACGCAGGGATACAGAGAGCGCAGGGTGGGCGCAGAGAAACAGTTGAA
>DASQDV010000649.1:0-2156 GCA_035633995.1 Pyrinomonadaceae bacterium
TACCTCAAGACACCGAAGCGTGGCGCGAGTCAATCGTGCAACCGGTTTCATACCCGGTGGTGCCCCCTTTCTCCGAACTGGCCGAACTCATGCGGCAGGACACGGCAGAGCGGAGCAAGCCTTTGTGGCAGGAGGCATTCATCGATGCGGTGGAAGCGCTGGCGGGACTGACGGCGGTTGATGGCGCGACCGTGATCAGCGATCAGTATGAGTTGCTCGCCTTCGGCGCGAAGATCACGCGGCGCGATGGAGGCGCGCAGGTCGAACAGGTGATTGTCACCGAACCTATCATCGGCGGTGCGCCGTCCATCGTCCATCCGATCCAACTCGGCGGGACACGCCATCTATCGGCGGCACAGTTCGTTCAGGATCAGCATGACTCCGTCTCGCTCGTGGCGTCTCAAGACGGACGCTTCACGGTCTTCGCATGGTCGCCGTGTGAAGGGATGGTGCACGCGCACCGGGTCGAGACGTTATTGCTGTAACCGCAGACTTAAAATATCCATAGATAACCCGGCCGGGCGACAGTACGAGGGATGCGGGAGACGGTGGTGTGCGAAGGCCGGGTACCTGTCGCGGCTCGCTGGACGGCGCGCAAGAATCCCTGCGGCGGCGCGTTCATCAATTGCTCCCAAACGCACGCGACGACCAAATTAACCGAGCAAACAGAGGCCATTAACTCGCATGAAAACAAAGCACGCGCCCACACGCCTGTTGACCTTGACGATCATTTTCACGCTCCTCGCCCCGCCGCCTTCGGGCTTCGTCGCCGCCGCAGCAGCAGAGGGGGGCGCGCAGGAAACTGTGAAGCCTGTGGTGCAAAACGGCCTGCGTTTTCGCCTGAGCGAGGGCAGGGAACAGGTCGAACGCCCCGCGCCCGACCCGCTCGCGCCCGCAGAGCTTTTGTCCGCAGCGGAAACTAAAAAATTGCTCGACCGTTTGCCTCAACTCACGCCCGGTGCGGACGACACACAGGATTTCAAACTCCGCGAGCGTTCATTGCCGCCGCCCCGCGCCGGGGAAATTATTCAGGCCGCCTTCGCCCCACCCGCACCGAACGCGCCGCCCGCACCGTCGCACACACGCGCGCCGCTCGAAGTCATGCGCTTCGCGCCGGAAGGAGAAGTGGCGTTGGCTCCCGCGTTCAGCATCACGTTTTCACAGCCGATGGTCGCCGTCTCGTCGCAGGAGGAGACGGCAGCCAGCGTCCCCGTCAGGATGACGCCGCAACCGGAGGGCGCATGGCGCTGGCTCGGCGCGCAGACGCTCATCTTCCAGCCGCGTGTTGAAGGCGGCAGGCTGCCGATGGCGACCAATTACACCGTCACCATTCCGGCCGGGACGAAATCCGCGCTCGGCAACGCGCTCGCGGAAACTAAAACTTTTAGCTTCGCCACACCGCCCCCGACGCTGAAAAATTTTCACCCGCGCGGCGAAAGCCAACGGCGCGACGCGTTGATGTTCGTCGAGTTCGACCAGAACGTGGATGCGGCACGCGTGCTCGAACGCCTCAAACTGCAACCCGCCGCGACGGGCGCGCGCCTGCGTCTGGCGACGCCGGAAGAGATCGCCGCCGATCCGTCCGTCCGCGATTTCAGCAAACAAGCGCAGGCGGGACGCTGGCTCGCCTTCCGCGCCGAAGGCTTGAACGGGGCGACGAAAGACGCGCTCCCTCCCGACACCAATATCAAGATCGTCATCCCGCCCGGCACGCCCTCCGCCGAAGGACCGCGCACGACCCTCACAGAGCAGAGCTTCACCTTCAAGACTTACGGCGCTCTGCGCGTCATCGAGGCCGCGTGCGGCTACAGGCAGAGATGCTCGCCCTTCGACGTGTTACGCCTCACGTTCAACAACCAACTCGACGCGGCGAAATTCAGCGCGGCGCAAGTCACAATCAAGCCCGATATTCCCGGCGCGAAAATCAGCGCCCGCTACAACACGATCTTGATCGAAGGCGCGAAGCGCAGCAACACGACCTACACCGTCACGCTCGACCGCTCCGTCTCCGACACGTTCAGACAGACGCTCACGGGCGCGAACGTCTTTACCTTCAAGGTCACGACCGCCGCGCCGCGCCTCTTCACCACAGGGCAGGACTTCGCCGTCCTAGACCCTGCGGGCAGACGCGCCTTCACGGTCTATAGCATCAACTA
>DASQDV010000650.1:0-7471 GCA_035633995.1 Pyrinomonadaceae bacterium
CGTGTTACCGATCACCTTGTTGTTGCCGAAGCTCTGGTAGGTGCCGTTGCCGTTGATGCCGGTGGCGTTGCGATAGACGTTGTTGTTGGTCAGACGGATGGTTGACGGCGAAGTGTTGTTGAATCCGTTAGTGGCGTTCGCCGTGACCTGATTGTCGCTGGCGTGCAGGATCGCGCCGCCCGAGACGTTCACGCCGCTGCCGCCGTTGGAGTCGACAAACGAGCGGCTGAGGTTGCCCGTGCCGCCCGTCGCCACCAATCCGTCGCCCGCGTTTTCGGCGATGACGACGTTATCGTAGGAGATATTGAGCGTGCCGATGGTGGTGCCCTGACGGATGCCCGTGCCGTTTCGTATAAAGCTCGAATTATTGACGGTGATGTTGAAGTTGGTGCCGGTCGAGGGAGCGGTTTCGAGACCGTCGCCGGTGAAGCCGAAGACCACACAGTGCTCAACGGTCAGCCGCCGACCCGAAATGAAACGGATGCCGTCCGCGCCGGTGCCTGCGCCGTCAATCGAGAGGTGGCGCAAGATGACCTGGGCAGTGTTGGGCGCGCCGCTGTTGGCATCGTTGACGATCATGCCGCTGATGCCGCCGCTGGAAAGGATGCCGCCTTTGCCCGAGCTTTCGCCATCAACCGTGATGGACTTGGTGATGGTGAGCGTGCCAAAGCCGCCCGGATCGAGCGTGTTGATCTCGCCGCTGGCGGCGGTCTTCGAAATGGCTCCGGCGAAGGTCTTGCAGGGGGCGGTGCGGCTGCACGGGTTCACGTCGTCGCCGACGCCCGATACCCATGTACGGGTCGCCTGCGCCTGCGCCATCGCGGCAAAGACTAAAACGAAAGTGATGGTGATGAGTAAATTGAGGGTGAAACGTACTCGGTTCATAAGGTCTCCTTCAAACTAATGGGGTGTTGCAAGATGCTGCAAGGTGTTGGGGGCGACGTCTGAAATCGTCGCAGAGTTTAAGATACGCACCGCATGCGAGGGCGGCTTTAGGGTGGACTCGGGAGGCCACACAGGAAGTAGCTTTCGCGGCCTAACTTGAAAGCGGGATACCTTCTATATTAATTCGCCGAAGCTGTCAACGTCTCGGAGACGTTTTTGCATCGCTCCGGGAGACGCACGCGTTTCAACGCGAAATGTCTCATCCGGCGCACCCGGTCCTCCGTCCAATTTGGCGTTGGCCGGTCCCGACCGCGTCGCCAGTCACGGAGAAACAGGTCACGAGAAAAGTTTAACCTGCGGCCCACCGAATAAATCGAATTGTCAGAAGGGACTAAATGAAGCGTCCCTGCCGTCCGCGTTCAAGAACGCGGACGGCAGGGACGGGAGTGTGGTTAATGTCAATCGGGCTGAGAGCGCCGCTCTTTGGGAGTGGCGTTCCCAGCCCGTTTACCTTATTTGAACTTGAAGTTCGCGCGATGAACGCTGCCGTCGTTTAGAGTCATCACTAGCTGACGACAGGTTCCCGCCCACGACGACTCCGTCTTCCAGACGTAGACGTACTGGTCGGTGGACGCGTCGTAGCTGAGGCTACTGCCGCCCGCCGTGACGGTGTCCGTCAGGTCGGTCACCGGCGCGTTCGCGTTGCACGGGACCTGCCCCGATGTCGGGCTGTTGGGGGCGAAGATGTTCGCACCCTTATTCCCGCTCAGGCTGAACTTCACGGGGATCGCCCTGCCGGCGTTGACCACGTTCAACGTCGGCTGGTTACTCACGGGCGAGAAGAACCCCGTGAAGTTGTAGAGCACCGTGACGGTGAAGGTGACAGACGCGGAGTTGCCGGAAGCGTCGGTCGCCGTGAACGTGTTGGTCGTTACCCCCACGGGGAACGACGCGCCGCTCGGCAGCCCGGCGGTCTGCGTGGCGGTGATCGTGGTCATACAACTGTCGGAGGCGACCGGGGTCGCGTAGTTCACAACCACGGTCGTCGCCGCGCTGTTCAACGGCAGGTACGCGGTTATGTTAGACGGCGCGGTGAGGGTCGGCGGCGTGGTGTCCACGACCGTCACCGTGCGTGTGGCTGGGGCGCTCGCGTTGCCCGCGGCGTCGGTCGCCGTGTAGCCGAGCGTGTAGGTGCCCGGCGTGTTCGCGTCCACGGTGCCCGTGGTGACCACCGTGGCGCCCGCGCAGTTGTCGCTTGCCGACGCGCCCGGATCGCTGAACGACGCGTGGCACTCGACGGTCATCGAACTCGCGCCGTTGAGTGTTAACGTCGGCGCCGTGTTGTCAATAACCGTGATGGTCTGCGTCGAACTCGCGCTGTTGCCCGCGGCATCGGTCGCCGTGAAGACACGGCTGATGATCCGCGGATCGGCGGCAGAGCCCGCGCCGGTGCTGCTTTCACTGACAGTCACGGTCGGCGTGCCGCAGTTGTCCGAGGGCGGCTGCGGCGGCAGGGGATTCCCGTTCTGATCGAGGATCGTGCCACTGGTCGCCTGGGAGGCGGCGGCGGCAGGGACTTCGCTCAGGCACGTGTAAGTGGCGTCCGCCGGTGCGGCGATGAGCGGCGACGAGCCGTCAGTCACGGTGACGTGCTGAACTGCCGTCGCCGTGTTGCCCGCGCTGTCCTTCGCCGTGTAGGTGATGGTGGTCGTGCCGACGGGGAAGAAGTTACCCGCCGGGACGCCCGCCCTCGAGACCTTCACGGAGGCCGAGCAATTGTCGTCGCTCGTCGGCGTTCCCATTTCGGTTTCGCCGATGACCATGCCGCACGATCCGGACGTCCCCTCGGGCGTGACCATGATCACGTCGGGCGGGGCGGTGATGGTGGGGTTAGTCGTGTCGTTGACCGTGACGGTGACCGTCTGCGAACAGCTCGCGGTGCGGCCGTCCGAATCGGTCGCCGTCCAGGTGATGGTGGTTAAGCCGCCGGGGTACGGCGCGCCAATATCCTCGCCGTCGCTACGCGCCGACGTGACGGTCACGCCGCTGCCGGTGGTCGTGGGCGTGCCGACGCTAACGGTCGCGTCGCAGGCGCCGTCGGCAGCCTGAACGCCGATGTTGGCGGGGCAAGCGATGGTGGGCGGCGCCGTGTCTAAGACATTCACGACGAAGCTGCAAGAGCCGCCGCCCTCCGAGGACGAGACGCTGACCGTCGTCGTTCCCACGGGGAAGAACGAGCCGGATGACGGCGACGTGGTTACGGTCCCGCAGTCGCCGTTCGACTCGATGCTGCCCGCGAAGTTGACGACCGCGCCGGGCGCGTTGTTTTGTGTCGTGTTGGCGGTGACCGTGATGTTCGACGGGCAACCGACGGAGCAGAACGCCGGGTCGGTTCCGGCGGTGCGAATCTCGACCTGATCAGTGGCTGAATTGCTCGCCGGGCGCGGGTCGGTCGTCGTGCTGGCGACGCTGACCTCGCTACTGATGATCGCGTTGGGCGCGCCCGGAGCGACCGCGTAGTTGATCGTGAAGGTGGAGACCGCGCCCTTCGCCAAGCTCGGTGCCGCGCAGTCCACGACGCCCGCGCTCGACGAACAGCCGAACGCCGTGCCGGTCCCGGCGGTGGCGGAGGCGAAGGTCATGTTAGGCGGCACGGACTGCGTCACGTGAACGGCCTGCGCCGCGTCAGGACCGTTGTTGGCTACCCAGAGGGAGAACCCCGTCGACTGACCGGGCTCCACGGCGCCGTTAGTCGTGTTGGCGCTGTAGATCACCAGATCGGCGGCGGCGTCGTTGGGGGCGGTGACGGAGAAGTAGGCGACGGCGCGCGACGAGTTATTGAACGTCGCGTTAATGCTGGCGCTCCACGTCCCGCGGTTGTCCACCGTTTCGCCGTTCACGACTGACGTGACGGACGACGGGAGGGTGATCATGAGCGTTTGGGGGTTGGTCACGATGTCCGCCCTGCTCGCCACCGTCCCGTTAGTCCCGCTGATGCTGACGCGCCGGAGCGGTCCCGCGGCACGGAGCGGAGCGTTGGCGACTTTCGCGCAAACATCTTCGCCGAGGTTGAAGGTGTCTTTGGGGGTGTCGGTGCAAGCCCCGCCGACGACCGCGTAGGTGTCGATGGATTCGGGGGGCGGAGCCGCCTGAATGAGCAGCGCGCCGAAGAGCGACTTCGAGCCGAACGGGTTCAAACCCGCCGCCGCGCCGAGCAGCACGTTCTTGTGCGCCCTGTCAGCCGCTTCGGAGATAGAGACAGGGGAGAGCTGCTGTGTGTCGCGAGAAACTTCATTCCGTGGCGAAGCCGAAGAAGCGGAAAAAAAGTCTGTGGCAACGAACATGGAAAGCAGCACGCCGAAACAGAGGAGCGACGTGATCGGTCGAACCCTCCTGCGTCTGGCGCGTTGCGTTATTGGAATCGTGTGACTCTTCATCTTGCCGGCAAGGTGAAGAGTCGTAGATGTGCTATCAGTTTTCATGGCATTTACATCCCTTCAATTCTTTTCTCCTTTAGCTGGGGTCACTCACGCCGAACAGATAGGTCAGGCGGCGTTCGTAACTGACCTCAGATAAGAGTTGCGGATGGACGTTTCCGCGCCCGCGCCAGTGCGTAAGGTATCGAGGTTAAAGCAAGGCGTTGGTCCACTCGCGGGTCGAAGTAGCGGGGCGGTTCCTTCCCACGTCGCCCCGGCAGTCGCGCACGACTGCCGGGGAACAGGCTGAAGAAGCCGGCTTATTTCGGATTCGTAATGGCGGGAGTCACGCCATCGGATGTGTTGCCAAGAATGTGGTTGTTGCCGAAGCTTTCGTACGTGCCGCCGCCGCCGAGTCCGGTGCCGTTGCGGAAGACGTTGTTTGCGCCGATGCGGATGGTCGAGGGCGCGGCGCAGTTGAAGCCGTTGGTGCCGTTGGACGTGACGCTGTTGCCGATGGCATTAACGATTGAGCCGCCCGAGACGTTGATGCCGTTGGTCGCGCTGCCCGAGACGACCGAGTTGCTGATGTTGAGCGTGCCGCCCTGTGACTCGACGCCAGTGCCGCAGTTCGCGAACTGGCTGTTTTCAACCGAGACGTTGAGGGTGGCGCCGGTGCTCGTCATCTTCATGCCGGTGCCGACGCTGTTTCTGACGGACACGTTCCTGATGAACACTTCAACCGTGCCCGCCGCGCCGGCGGCGATCTCTATGCCGTCGCCCGTCAGGCCGTCAATGTTCGTGTTCTCGACGACGAGCGAACTGCCTGCGATGAAGCGGATGCCGTCGGTTCCGCTGCTCGCCCCGTTGATGTCGAGCCAGTTGAGTTTGACCGACTTGCGTACGTCGTTCACGTCCGTGATGTTGATGAGAAAGCCCTGCGGCGCGAGCGCGGAGAGCACCGAGCCGTAGCCCTGACCGCCACCGCCACCGTTGACGGTGATTGATTTGGTGATCGTCAAAGTGCCGAAGCCGCCCGGGTCGAGCGTGCTGATCTCGCCGTCTTTGGCGGTCTTCGAGATCGCGCCCGCGAAAGTTTTGCAGGGGGCGGTGCGGCTGCATGGGTTCACGTCGTCGCCGACGCCCGACACCCACGTGCGGGTCGCTTGCGCTTGCGCCATTGCGGCAAAGACTAAGACGAAACTGACGGTGATGAGTAAATTGAGGGTGAAACGTACTCGGTTCATAAGGTCTCCTTCAAACTAAATGGGGTGATAGTCAAGATGTTGGGAAGCGACGTTTGAAACCGTCGCGGGTTCTAGCTGGATACCGCATGCGAGGGCGGTTTTCGGGTGGACTCGGGAGGCCACACAGGAAGTAGCTTTCGACGGCCTATGTGCGAAAGCGGGATACCTTCTATATTAATTTGCCCCAAGCTGTCAACGTCCCGGAGACATTTTCCGCACACCTTCGACACACGCTGCGGCAAACCGCGCCGCTCGATCAAAGTGGTCGCTCGGTTCATCACGACAGGGCGACGGCGTCTCGTCTACCGCTTTGAATTTGTCCGGCGCGGGCGGGTATGATCCGGCGTGCGTGCGGCGTGCGAATCTTGACACTGTTTCGGACGCCCATCTATACTTTGCCACTTACTGAAGACATTCCGGCTGATTCAACATTCCGCCAGAGGGACAGGAAATTTACTCAAAGCGGGACGGGCGGCGCGCGTCTCGCACAAACGTTTCCAAGCAAGAACATTTCATGCCAAAACTTTTCGTTACGGGCGGCGCGGGCTTCATCGGCTCGGCCTTCATTCGACTGGCTCTTGAGCGTTGGCCTGACGCCGAGATCGTCAACTTCGACGCGCTCACCTACGCGGGCAACCCCGACAACCTCGTGGGACTCGACCGGACGCGCCACCATTTCGTGCGCGGCGACATCACCCGCCGCGAAGAGGTGCTGGCCGCGCTCGGCGCGGGAACGGAGGCGGTCTTTAATTTCGCCGCCGAGTCGCACGTTGACCGCAGCATCGAACGCGCGGACGATTTCCTGCTGACGAACATCGTCGGCACGCAAGTCCTGCTCGACGCGGCGCGCGAGCGCAAGGTGCGCCGCTTCGTGCAAATCTCGACGGACGAGGTGATGGGAAGCTTGCCGGAAGACGACAACGCGTTTTTCACGGAAGCCTCTCCTTTCGCGCCGAACAGCCCTTACGCCGCGTCGAAGGCGGCAGCCGAGCACATGGTTCGCGCCGCGCACCACACGTTCAAACTCGACACCGTCATCACGCGCTGCGGCAACAACTACGGGCCGCGCCAGTTTCCCGAAAAGCTGATCCCGCTTCTCCTGTCGAACGCGCTGCACGACGAACCCGTCCCCGTCTACGGCGACGGGCAAAACGTGCGCGACTGGATTTACGTCGAAGACCACTGCCGCGCCATCATGCTCGCCTACGAGCGCGGCGAGGCGGGCGCAACCTACAACATCGGCGCGCGCAACGAACGGCGCAACATCGAAGTCGTCGAATCAATTCTCGCCGCGCTCGGCAAACCCAACTCTTTGATTCGTTATGTCAAAGATCGTCCCGGCCATGACCGGCGTTACGCGCTCGACCCGTCGAAGGTCGAACAGGAACTCGGCTGGAAGCCTGTGGAGACGTGGGAGAGCGGCCTCGCCAAGACGATCCGCTGGTACGCGGAGAACACGGAATGGATCGCGCGCGTGCGCGACGGCGCGTACAGGGATTTCTACGCGCGGCAGTACGGGGCGGAGGTCGGCGCGCAGTGAAGGTCTTAATTACGGGGGCGGGCGGCATGGTCGCGCGTGCGCTCGCCGCGCATTGCGCGGGGCGCGGCGACGAGGTCTTCGCGCACGGGCGCGACACGCTCGACATCACCGAGGCCGACAACGTGCGCGCCGTGTTCGAGCGCGAGCGTCCCGACACGGTCATCAACTGCGCGGCTTGGACGGACGTGGACGGCTGCGAGTTGAACCCGGAACGCGCCGTTTTGATCAACGCCGAGGCCGTCGAGATTCTGGCAATGCACAGTCGCCTCGTCGAAGCCTCTTTCGTCACGATCTCGACCGACTACGTGTTCGACGGCGACAAGGAAGGCTTCTACACGCAGCGCGACGACCCCGAACCGCAGAGCGCCTACGGCATCGCCAAA
>DASQDV010000651.1:0-6489 GCA_035633995.1 Pyrinomonadaceae bacterium
GCTCTTAACTTACGGCACGAAGCGTTTCGGCGTGCTGGCAAACATCATGGGTCGCCGCGCGAACACGCTCAGGCCGGGCAAAGGCATTGATAGTCACTCGGCCATCACGCGCTTCCTCGGCCTGCCCTCGAACATCACGGGCGAGACGCGCCTGACCGACACGGCCTTTACACAGTACGGCGGCACGCTCCACATGAACTACGCGCCGACGGGCGACCAGCAGTTTATCTTTCGTTACCAGCGCGGCCAGCAGGACGGCGGCAAGCGTTACGACCAGACGCTCGGCGGCGACGGCAACCTCGTCGCAGACCTGCGCAACCTGATGCTCGACTTCGGCTACATACGCTATCTCAAACAGGGCTTCGGCTTCTTCGACAACCTCTCTTCGACCGTCTCCTTCAACAGCCAGCGCGAGGAGCGCGTCAATCAGGGCGGGCAGGGCAACCCGCTCGCCGCCATCACGCACGACAAGGAGCGCACGACGACCGCCGGGTTCAGTTTCTTTCTCGATAAGCAGTTCGGCAAACGCAACACCTTCGTCTTCGGCGGCGACCTCTACCGCGACCGCGTCGATGCGCCTTCGTTCACTTTTCAACCCGTCTCGCTCGACAACCCGGACGCGGGCACAATCACGCTCTCGCGCCCGCGTGTGCCGAACGGCGCGCGCTACATCCTCGCCGGAATCTACGTGCAGGACGCGCACGAACTCATAGAGAAGCGTCTGCGCCTGAGCGGCGCGGTGCGTTACAACGTCGGCTCGTATCGTTCGCGCGCCGCGAACAGCCCGCTGGTCAACGGTCAGCCTCTTTTCCCGGACGACTCTCTGCGCGTCGCGGATTTTTCGGGACGCATCGGCGCGGTTGCAACTTTGACGGACGGCCTTAACCTCGCCTTCAACTACAGTCGCGGGTTCCGCTCGCCGAACATCACGAACCTCGGCTCGCTCGGCCTCGTCGGCGTCGGCTTTCAAGTCTCGACCGCAGACATCCTCGGACAGGGTGCGACCGTCGGCACGACCGCAGATGCCACAGCCGTCTCCTCCGGCGTCGAAGTCACGCCGCTGCGCTCGGAGACGAGCAACAACTATGAAGTCGCCCTGCGTTATCGTCGCGGACGCTTCGACACCGAACTCGTCGGTTTCGTCGTTGACTATGCGGACACCATCGTCCGCCAGACTTTGATCCTGCCGCAGGGCGCAGTGGGGCGCACACTCGGCAGCCAGATCATCGAGCGGCAGAACGCGAACGGCGCGGTCTTCGTTCCGCTCTCGACCTCGCCCGTGCTCGTGCAGGCCAACTTCGCCAACACGCGCCTGAAAGGTTTCGAGTACGAAATAGATTACCGCTTCACGGACGAGTGGATTTTCGGCGGCAACTACTCTTACGTCCACGCGGCGGATCGCGAGTCGGGCGTCGCGCCCAACCTCGGCGGCGGCGGCATCCCGCCGCAGTCGGGCTTCCTCTCCTTGCGCTACCAGCCGAGGCAAAAGAGCTACTGGGTCGAAGCCTATGCCACGCTCGCCGGGCGGCAGGAGAGACTCTCGACGCTCGACCTCGCAGACCGTCGCACGGGCGCGGCGCGCACGCGCGCCAACATCCAGAACTTCTTCCGTCGCGGCGCGTGCGTGCGCGGCCTGACGACGCCCGGCACGAACGGGCAATGCCTGAGCGCGGGCGGCACGCTCATCGCTACGGGCGAGACGCTCAGGCAGGTGCAGGATCGCCTGCTGCCCATCGGCGCGACCGTCAACGGCGTCCGTATAGTTGACGACCAGACCGCCGTTCCGCTCTACGCGGCCATCCCCGGCTACGGCCTCTTCAATTTACGCGGCGGCTATCGCTTCAACGAGTCGCAGGAGATCACTCTGGACTTCGAGAACATCGGCGACAAGAGCCACCGCGCGCCCGGCTGGGGCGTTGATGGGCCGGGGCGCAGCATCACCGCGCGCTACCGCTACCGCTTCTAACAAAAGGATGAACGCGGAGGGAAAAACGGTTTTTGTTCGTTGTCAGTTGATTGTGTTTGCCGGGCGAGTGGTTAAAGACGGTTTTGAACAACTGACAACTGACAACTGACTACGGACAACTGACGGCTTTTCCTTCCGCGTTCCGCCTTCATCAAGTTGCCTTCCGCCCGTCTCAAGGATTCCTCAAGTCCTTCTACTATCGCCTCAAGTATTTCTCAAGCACCCTTCCTAAAATGCACGCGTTCCGATAGACGCTCGCTCAAGATCACGGTTCGACATTGCCATTGAAGCATCCGCCTCGCCGCCCGGCGTTCGACCCCTCGACCAGAGCGCACATAACGCCGATCACTTAAGGAGAAAAGATTATGTTTCGTTTCAATAAAACCATCTTCGCCTTTGCTGCGTTTGTCCTGCTCGGTCTGGCAAACGCCGCTTCGACCAACGCCGCGCCGCTCGTCTTCAACAGCCGCACGACGTTCAACGCCGCCGCGCCGAACACGACCACCATAGACTTCGGCTCGTCCAACATTGACTACGCCAATTCGTTGACCAACTTTGCCCCGGTAACTTTTGCGGGCGGGGCGGATCATCAGGTCGGCGTCAAGACGGGTTCTAATTTCGGACTCGTGGATAACTACGCGCTCGTCTCGAA
Source organism: Pyrinomonadaceae bacterium (assembly GCA_035633995.1). Classification (GTDB taxonomy): domain Bacteria; phylum Acidobacteriota; class Blastocatellia; order Pyrinomonadales; family Pyrinomonadaceae; genus JAIVJZ01. The sequence goes on from DASQDV010000651.1 coordinate 2,619, forward strand.
CACGAACACACCCGGCCAGTTCAACGTGGACAATATCGTCATCACGATGCCCGTCGGCACGCGCGCCGTCGGCTTCGACATCAAGTGCGGCAGCAGCACGCAGGTGCCGGGCATGTGCGCCGGAAGCTACGAGATTTATGTCAACGGCACACTGGCTTCGACCGTCGCGTCCACGCAGTTCAACAGCTTCGAGTTCTTCGGCTACACGTCCGACGTTGACATCACCAGCATCGCCATCCGCGCCCTGAGCGGCGGCGAGCCGATCATCGACAACTTCTCGCACAACGCGAGCGCCGCTCCCGAACCCGTGCCCGAACCGGCCACGATTGCTCTGTTCGGGACGGGGCTGGCCGGTCTCGCTTCCTTCGTGCGCAAGCGCAGGCGCAGTAATGGCGTTGGCGACGACAGCGAAGAAGAAGAACCGGCGCGATGATGCGGGCGGCTTGAAGGGAACGAAACATGAGCGCGCCCGCCTCTTGCCCTGACGGGCGCGCACAAGTTTTCTCTCCCGCGCCGCAACAAGCGTTTTGTCTCCGAGATAGTGCCTTGAGTTGAATCCTCCACCGTTTCTGAAAGGAGCCAGTTCGATGCCCCGTTTTGCCAAACGCCCAGACTGCCCCGCGTCCGCCGCGCTCGCCGACTACGCGGCAGGCACGCTCTCTTTTCTCGCGCGCACAGGTGTCGCCGCGCATCTCTCCGCGTGCGAATTTTGCGACGCGGAATCGTCCCTGCTCTCCCGCCACACGCCCGCCGCCGCCGAGATGACGGAATCCTTCACCGCCGTGCCGCCGCTGCCGCTGGCCTTGCGCGTGCTGGCCGAAAGCGTGCTGGCCGACATGCGTGCCGTTCACGCCGGAGAAAAGCGCGCCGCTTAAAACGCGCGACACGCGGCGAGACGCATGACAGACGCAAAAATTCTAAGGGTGAAAAAGATGAAAACTTCCGGGCTGAAATTATGCAGCGTGCTCCTGAAAAAAATCCTGTGCGGTGTGGGACTGCTGTGCTTCGTCGCGCTCGCCTCAATAGCCGCGCGCGCCGACGAAGTGACGATCACGGGCACCACGTCCGGCACGTTTACGAGCCTCGGCGGCACAAACACCGGCACCAGCCTGATGGGCTTGTCCTACATCAATTCCAGTTTCAACACGACGACCGTGAGCGGCAACCGCACGCTCAACGGCGCGGCGGCCTCTCCCGGCGAGACGAACTTCAACAACCTCGGCTCGTTCTACATCGCGCCGCCCGCTGACCCGACCGTCAACAACTACAACGGCAGCAGGTTCACGCTCCTCGTTAACTTCGACGCGCCGACCGGCATCACGGGCGGGCAGACAGGGACGTTCACCGCCGCGCTCTCAGGCGTCGTCGAGCGCATCGGCCCGACGCAGAGCTACAGCGTCAACGTACGCTTCGACACGCCGGCGCAGACCTTCAGTTTCACGCGCGCCGACGGCACGGCGGGCGCGTTCACGCTCACCGTGAGCGACGTGCTCGGCATCACGCCGAACTTCGCGCGCGCCATCACGGGCACGATCTCGAACGCTTCCGAAACGCCCGCCGCCGTTCCCGAACCGGCGACCCTGGTTCTGCTCGGCACGGGGCTGGCCGGTCTTGTCGCGCGCACGCGGCGCAGGCGACGCGGGCAGGAAAAGCAGCGGGCGGAGGCGAGTTAAGAAGTTTTTACCTGACCTCTAACGGAGGCTGTTTGGAAAAACTGGCACAGGCCGACGACGCGCGAGCGCCCCGGCCTGTCTTTTTTAGATAAATTTTTCACCGGAAAAGCCCGTTTTTGGCAGCTTTTTCGCGGTCACTCCTGCCTCAAGTATTCCTCAAGAATTTCTCAAGTCGCGTCCTTATCCTGTACGCGTTCACAAGTAGATATTTCGTCAGCCACACGTTGAATAGCAAACGCCCTCAAAGAGACACGCGCTTTAGCCAGTTTGCCGCCACCCACGAAGGAGAATGATCATGTTTCGTCTGCTGCCCACACGACTCACCTCGATGCATTTTTTTCGCCTGCTGATACTATCGGCCTTCGTAATTGTGGTGGCCGCGAGCTTCTGGCCGCGCGGCGGCCATGCCGCCACGCCCGCGAGCGGCACGGTCACGACCGCCAACACGCCCACTAACCCCTTGCGCTACACGGCCGGGCCGTTCAACGTCCCGAACGTGACGGGCTTCGCCGGTGCGCTCCAGTGCAACGCGGCGATGCCGTGCGACGATTACGCGCTCGACGTTGACGTGCCCGCCGGAGTCCTCGACACGCATCAGGTGCGCATCGGGATGAGTTGGCCGAACGCCACCGCCGACTTCGACTATCGCGTCTATCTCAGGAACGCGGACGGCACGGCGGGCGCGGAAGTGCTCTCCATCGGCACTTCGGCCGACCCGGAACAGGGCGTCTTGCCTGCCGTGAAGCGAAACTACATCGTGCGCATAGTTCCGTTCGCGCCGCTCGGGCAGAGCGTCGCGATGGCAATTAGTGTCGAGCCGAAGTCGGGTCGCTTCAACGCGGCGACGGGCACCGCGCCGCGCTACAAGAACTACCAGCCGACCGGCGGTCTCGGCGCGAGCGCGGCGGAGCCGACGCTCGGCGTCAACTGGAAGACCGGCAAGGTGATGTTCATCGCAGACCTTCAAACCCTGCGCGTCACCTTCAACGATGCGACGAACCCTGCGACCGCGACGTGGGAGGACAAGAGTTTTCTCCTGACCTCGCTCAACACGCTCGACCCGATTCTCTACACAGACCGCGACACAGGCCGCACCATCATCTCGCAACTCGCCGGAACCAACAGCCTCTCGGCCTTGACCGACGACGACGGCGAAACGTGGATTCCGAACGAAGGCGGCCCCTTAACTTCCGGCGTTGACCACCAGACCATCGGCGGCGGCCCCTATCACGCGCCGCTCACCGGCGGCACGGCGGCCTACCCGAACGCCGTCTATTATTGCTCGCAGGATTTACTGACGGCCTTCTGCGCGCGCTCAGACGACGGCGGTTTGACCTACGGCCCGACCGTCCCGATGCAGATTCTTACCTGCGGCGGCATACACGGCCACGTGCAGGTCGCGCCCGACGGCACGGTCTATGTCCCGCACCGCCAGTGCAACTCGAATCAGGCCGTAGTCGTCTCCGAAGACAACGGCATCACGTGGTCGATTCGCACTGTGGCCGACACCGACACGACGACCGCCACTTACGACAGCATTCCCGGCGACTGGGACCCGGCGGTCGGCGTCGGCGCGAACGGCACGGTCTATTTCGGTTACGAGAACGGCGACGGCACGCCGCACATCGCCGTCTCGCATGATCGCGGGAAGACGTGGGTTGACGATCAAAACGTCGGCATCCCGCACGGCATCCGCAACACGGCCTTCCCGACCGTCATCGCCGGAGACGACGACCGCGCCGCCTTCGCCTTTCACGGTTCGACCGATGCCGACAACACCGACAACGGCGTCTGGCATCTCTACGTCGCCACCACCTACGACCGGGGCAAGACGTGGTCGGTCGTCAACGCCACGCCGAACGATCCCGTCCAGCGCGGCTCGGTCTGCACCGAAGGCTTCGGCGTCGATGCCTGCCCGAAGGGCGACCGCAACCTGCTCGACTTCATGGACATTCAGGTGGACAAACAGGGGCGCGTGCTCGTCGGCTATGCTGACGGCTGCATCGGCTGCTCCTCTCCGGCTGGCTCGCGCAGCAAAACGGCGACCATCGCGCGTCAATCCTGCGGCCGTCGCCTCTTTAAACAATATGATCCGGCGACAGACGATTGCGGTGGCAGCAACGACCCGACGCCGACCCCGACGCCCACGCCCGTGACAGAGGTATGCGACGGCGCGAACATCGTCACGGACGCGGCGG
>DASQDV010000652.1:0-10172 GCA_035633995.1 Pyrinomonadaceae bacterium
GACGCGCGCCGCCCGATGCGCGACGGACTCTTGAACGCGCAGGAGGAGATGAGCCAGCACATCATGCAACTCATCATCCAGCGGATCGTGCCGCGCGGGCGGGGCAAAGAGATGCTCTATTTCAGCGTGCCGGGCAAGGGCGAGGGCGTCAACGGCAAGCTCGTCTATCACGAAGCGGTGCTGCGCAGTTTCCTCCAGACGCTCGGCTACAACGCGCGCTCGATCAACGAAGGTCAGGCGGTCGTCTTCTCCGAGTTGCAGGAGGAAAATTTCACGGGCATCGGCATCAGCTTCGGCGGCGGCATGTGCAACGTCTCCGTGTCGTTCATGTCCATGCCGATGATCACGTTCAGCATCCCGAAGGGCGGCGACTACATTGACCGCAACGTGACGGAAGTTCTGGGCGAAGGCAACATCACCAAAGTCAGGCTCGAAAAGGAAGAGAACCTCGATTTGTCGCGCCAGCCCAAGGACGACCTCAGCCGCGCGCTGCACATCTACTACGAAGACGTGATGCAGAGTTTGATCGAACGCTTGGGCGCGGAGTTCAAGGCGTCGAGCCAACTGCCGAAGATCGACCGCCCGATGCCCATCGTGCTGGCGGGCGGCACGGCCAAACCTGCGGGCTTCTTACAGAAGTTCGAGGGGATGCTGCGCGCGAGCAGCGATTTCCCCATCGAGATCGCCGACGTGCGCATGGCGAAAGACCCGCTGACGGCGACCGCTCACGGCTGCTACATCGCTGCGCTCTCCGAAACCAAGTAACCACTCGCCGACGAGTTTACCAAACAGACCGCCATCAGCTTGCAGGCATGGGGTAAAGGGGTGTTCTCCTTTCCCCTTACCAAATGGCCTGCTCCCGTTACGGCCAGCGTGCGCGCACATGCTGGCCGTAACTAATTTAAGGGCGAAGAGAAGATCCAGAATACAGAAGTCAGAATGAAAGCCGTTTGTTTTTCTTCCGACTTCTGTATTCTGAATTCTGCTTTTCATCCCTCAACTTCGCGGTGATATTCGATGAGGAAGGCGAGCATCTGTTTCTGTTCGGATGTCAGTTCGAGGAAGACGAGGCCGAAGCCGACTTTGGGGAGGTGGTAAGAGACTCTGCCGCGAAGCGCGAACCAGCGCTGGCTCGGCAGCCAGCAACTGACGTAGACCTGCTGGTTTTCCGTCGCGTTGGCTTTGGTTTGAATAAAGCACCCGGCGAGGCTGAGGCTGGTGATGTTTCCGTTGCGCGGGCTGTCCTCGCTGAGTCCCCAGTTGCAGGGCAACGCGGTTTTGACGCGCTCGCCCTCTTTTCGCTTATCCATATAACTTAAAGGATGAAGCGGGAACGATGAATAAAAGCACTCAGGTGAGTCAGCGCCTTTATTCGACGTTCATCGTTCCCGCTTCATCCTTCCCTTTCTTCCCATGTGACAAAAAAGAGGCGGTAGTGATCCGGGTCTTCGAGAGTGACGAAGCGACCGCCCCAGCCCTCGTCGGTCGGCGCGGCCACGTCGAGGCCGCGCGCTTGCAGTTGTTCGTAATATTCGTCAACGTCCGTGATGCCGAAAAAAAGATGCACGCCGCGCCCGCGCCGCGCCATCGTCAAAAGCTGCTCGGCCAGCATGACGCGCAAACGCCCGGCGCGCAGCGTCGCCATCGGCGGCTCGGCTTCCGCCGTCAGCGTTTGCAACTCGAAGCCCAGAGTCTCGGAGTAGAACGCAACCGACTCCTGCAAACTGTTGACTTCGAGAAAGAGCAGATCGAGTCCCGTGAGTTTCGTCATCGTCAGATTGCCGTGAGCAACAGGTAGAGGACGTAGCCGCCGATGGCGACCGCCGACCAGAAGACCGTCTCCTGCGCCCAGATGAAGCGCCGCGCCGGATGAGTCGGCGCGTATCCTTCGCGCGCGTAGGCGAGCGCGGCGTGCGCCATCCACACGCCGAAGAACAGCAGCGACAGCCCCAGGAGCGCGAGCGGCCACAAAAACACCACGTAATGAAAGCGCACTAAAAAGATCAAGACCACGCCCGCAAAGAGGCTCAACATGGAACCGGCCAGCCGCCCGCCGAGCGCATCCGCCTGCGCTCCCGGCGTGGTCGAAGGAACAAACTGCGGCGCGTTGTATGCGCCGAGGCTCGCCCGGCGGCGCGACACGTCGTAAGCCTCGCGCGACGCGTCGTCTTTGAGCACGCCCCACGCCTCGTTGATCGCCTTCATCTCTTCTTCGTCGCCGCCCCTGTCGGGGTGATGCTCGACGGCGAGCCGTTTATAACGCCGCTCGATCTCGTCGCGCGAATCGTCGCGCTCCGCGCCGAGCACGGTGTAGTAATCGCGTCTCTCGTCAGCCTCGCCCATGCGCCCCCCGACATCTGACAATACGCGAAGCGCAGGGGAAAGGGCAACGGTAGCCGGATAGGAAAAGGGGAAGGGGTAAAGGGCAAAGGTGAAGCAGCACGCCTATCCGATTTCCCTTCCTCCCCTTTCCCTTTTCCCTTTACCCCTTCCCCTTTGTTAAGCTACCCGCTCAATCTTGACGAACGCGGGTGAACTGTTATGGCTTTGCCCTTCACACCGGGCGACGATCTCATCTTCCAACTTGAGAGCGGCTTCGGGCTGCTGCGCGTCCTCGCCGTCGAAGAACGCGACGGTCAGATCGTCTGGCACCTGCTCGCCTACGAAGATTTCTTCCCCGACGTGGAGACCGCCGAAGCCGCGCTTGGCAATGCCGCGCAACTCGGCGTCCGCGCGGCGCACCTGCCGCTCACCGAATACGCCTTCGCTAAAACTCCCGCCGCGCGACTCGGCAATCGCCCCGTCTCCGAAGACGAACTCGCCGCCTATCGCTCGTGGAGCGCGACGGGCGGCCAGCCCTTCGACCGCTCCGCGCTCCTGTTGCTCGGGCTGCGATGAACGATATAGTCATCAGACTTATGGGCGTGCCTGTTTTTCTGGGAGGACTCTGGTGGTTCTCCCGGCGAAAACAACTCACCGAGACGGGGGATAAAACATTTGACGCCACACGCATCCTCAACGTCTTACACATCATCGTGGGCTTATTCTTAATCGTCGCAGGCATCTTAATGATGTTCAGGATTACGTGGAAGTGGAAGTAAGAAATTCAAAATGGTGGAGCCAAAGATGCATTCGCAACCCCGCCCGTCAACACACACGTTGCGCCGCGCTTTAATCCCGGCACTGTTCGTTCTGCTGGTAGTCTGCCCCTCGGCGCTGGCCGAGCGGCGCGAACGCCGCATCGAAGGCTGGCGTCCGGTTCATTACAACGTCACGCTCGTCTTCAACGATGAACTCAACGAACTGACGCGCGCCGAGACGCGCCTCGATGCGCTCGTTCTGCGCAACAATCTCGCCGTCGTTGACCTCGACTTCGGCGCGCTCACAATTGATTCGGTGAGCGTCGGCGGCAGACCCGCGCGCTACGAACGACGCGGCGAGCGGCTCGACGTTTACCTCGCGCGCCCCGCGCGGCGCGGCGAACGCCTGCGCCTGAGCGTCGTCTATCACGGGCGACCAGCCGACGGACTGATCTTAACGCCCGACAAGGACGGCCAGCCCTCCGCCACCGGCGACAACTGGCCGAACCGCGTGCACCATTGGATACCCGCCTTCGATCATCCGTCCGCGAAAGCCACCGTCAACTTCAATGTCACCGCGCCCGCGCGTGCAACGGTCATCGCCAACGGCCGCCTCGACGCGCGCCGCACCAACCGGGACGCGACGCAGACCTGGACTTACAGCGAAGCCGCTCCGATGCCGCCCTACTGCATGGTCGTTGCCGTCGGCCAGTTTGCGAGCATCACGCCGGGCGCGACGCGTTCCGCAAACACTCCGCCCGTCTCGTATTACGTCCCGCCGTCGGATCAAAAATTCGCGCTCGAAGGGTTCGGCGCGGCGCGCCCGTCGCTCGTCTATTTCAGCCAGACAATCGCGCCCTTCCCTTACGCCAAGCTCGCGCACATCGTCGGCGCAACGCGCTTCGGCGGCATGGAAAATTCCGGCGCGATCATTTACTCGCGCACACTCTTCGACGCGCGCGAGGCTGCGCCCATGAGCGCGCGTTTCCGCGTCCGTCGCGGCCTCGTCGAACTCATCGCGCACGAGACGGCGCACCAGTGGTTCGGCGATGCCGTCACGCCCGCCACGTGGGCTGACCTGTGGCTCAGCGAAGGCTTCGCCACCTATTTCGCCGGACTCTTCGTAGAACACGCCGAAGGCCGCGCCGCCTTCCGCGAATACATGCAGCGCAAGGGCGAGGAATATCTCAAGTATGAACAGACGCGCCGCGCGCCCATCCACGACCGCGACACGGAAGACTTGAACGAACTCCTGAACCCTAACAACTATCAGAAAGGCGCGTGGGTCTTGCACATGCTGCGCGCCGAACTCGGCGACGCCGCCTTCTTTCGCGGCGTCCGCGCTTACTACCGCGCGCACCTGCACCGCACAGCCACGACCGAAGATTTGCGCGCCGCGTTTGAGCGCGCTTCCGGCAAAAATTTGCGCGAGTTCTTCGCGCGCTGGGTTTACGCGAGCGGCCACCCGCGTTATGAAGCCGCCTGGACCTGGAACGAACGCACATCGCCTGCGCGCGGCGGCGTATTAACGCTCACGCTCAGGCAGACGCAAGAGGACGGCGGAGCGTTTTTCCCGAACACCGTCCCCGTCGAGATCGTGACGGGCGTGGGCACGCGTCGGATCAAGCTCACGCCAAACGGACGCGAGACGACCACGCGCCTGCCTTTGAACAGCCGACCGACGGCCGTGCGATTCGACCCGGACGCGACCGTCCTCAAAGAGATGGGCGTTCGGCCTTCCTGAAAATACTTTAACGTTGTGCGGTTGAAGACTAAGGCGTGGAAGCTTTCAATTTCGTCCGAATGCGGATCACAAATGGAAACGCTCAACGAAGGACGGCGCGCGAGGGCGGCGATTCTTCGTTGAGCGTTAGAGCAGGTGCCTACGGAAAACGTCCGGGACTGTTTCTGACTATGCAATTATTCTTCTGCCGTCTCGTCGTCCTCGCCTTCGGCCTTGCCGGGCGTGCGACCCGGATCGCCTGACCGTTTTTCGGACTTGCCGGTTTGCGAGCCGCCAGCTTGCCCACCCGCCTGCTCGTCATTGCGTGTTTCGTCAGCCATGTTTCCCTCCCTCTCTCGATGTATTTACGATACAGGCGCGAGTATACGGCAACGGCGACAGGCTCGTCACATCAAGAAGGAGGCCGCCGGCAAAGCGTAACCTTGCGGGCGGCCTCTTCCTCACTCACAACTCTGACGGTTTATTACTGGCCGAATCTCAGGCGATACTCCGGCGAGTTCATGAAACCGTTGACCATGACACGAACGTTTTGCGGGTCTTGATTGATCACCCGCAGCCAGTCGTTGTAGCCACCCGTCTCCGGCGTCCTTCTCAGATAGCCGTAATACTGCATCGCCACGAAGGCGCGATTGAACTCGGCTGCCGCCACTTCGTCCGACTCGACGATGGCGCGCAGTACCTGTGGCCGCGTCAGGGCTTGCGCTCCCGTCTGGCCGAGCCGGTTGATTAAATCGCCGCGCGTCAGCGTCACCTTCGCCCCCCCTTCGGGCTGCTGCGGGTCGCGTGTCGTGATTTGTTGTAACCCGTAGCGATCCAACAGCGCGTTGACGTAAGCCGTGTGCGATAGCGCATCGTAACGCAAACGAAAATCCTGCCGCTCGCTGAAGCTCACGGGGAAAGCGGCGCGCTTCGCATAGACTTCCGGCTCGGTCGTCCCCGTCACGCTTCTCATGTCGGGGATGATCTCCACGTAATCGGGCAGGCGATCAAAGGCCACGCGGTAGAACGTGAAAACGTAGAAGCCTTTCAGGCGGAACTCCGGCGAGCCGAAGAACGACGAAGAGACGAGGATGCGGTCGCACGTCGAATCGTTGTTGACGTTCGGGCACTTGTTCAAGACCCCGCTCCAGGGCTCGCCCTCCTCCGGTTCTCTGGAGAGGAAATCGAGATAGTGCTGGCGGACGAAGAACGGCGTCGTAAAGATCGGGTTGGCTGCGCCCGCCGCGTCGTTATCGGTAATGGTCAGTGTGGCGGTCGAGACTGTGCCGCGCACGGCCACGCCGGTCGGTTGACCGAGAGCGACTTGCACCGTCTCGTCGCCCTCGACGTGCGCGTCGTCCACGAGCGGGATGTTGATCTCTTTCCTTTCCTCGCCGGGCGCGAAGGTCACGGTGTCAATCGTCGTGGCGTAGTCGCAGCGCGCGTAGGCCGTGCCGTTCGCCGTGAAGCAAGGCACGGCTGCCGGGTCGTCAACGGTCTTGTACTGGACGCTCACCGTGCCGGACTTATCCCCCGTGCGCGTGATCACGAGCGCAGCGCGCCCCGCGCCCTCGGAGAAGCGATAAACGGCCTGAGCGAACTGAACGGTCGGAACTTCCGGCACCAGCTCCGGCTGTGTGATGGTAAGAGTCTGCCCCGCGATGATCACGGTTCCGACGCGCGGCACGCCCGAACCGTTCGACGCCACCGTCAGAGTCACAGCCCCGTTGCCGGAGCCGCTCGCGCCCGAAGTGACGGAGATAAAGTTGCTGTTGCTTGTGGCCGTCCAGTTGCAGCCCGCTTGCGTCGTGACGTTCACCGTCAGAGTTTCGCCCGCCGCCGGTGAAGTTCGGTTCGCGAGGCTGATCGAATAGGTGCAGGCGGCGCGCGGCAAGGTGTAGGCAAACACGTCAAGCACGTTGTTGGTGTCGTTGGCGACGAGATCGGAGGCGTGGCTCATAAAGACGACCGTGGAGCCGTCGGCACTGGCGGCGGCGTTGTACGAATGGTTATTGCCGCTGCCGGTGCGCTGAAAGTTCAGACTCGCCAGAATCGTCTGAGACAGGTGCATGTCGCGGACAAAAACGTTCTGGGTTTCCGCGTTTATTGGCATCCCCGCCACCAGATCGCTCGCAGTGCTGTCGAAGGTGACGAACCTCCCGTCCGCGCTCAGGATCACTTCGTGGAAGCCCGTCCCCCTGTTCCCGCTGCCCGTCCCCGCGACGTTCGCGCTGGCTAACTTAGTTACGCCGGCGCGAACGTCACGCACGAACACGTCTGTCTTGATGCCGTTCGTGTCGTTATCTACCAGATCGGGCGCTTCACTGACGAAGGCGATAAAGTTTCCATCCGCGCTGACCGACGCCTCCGAAAAGAGGTAAGCCTCTTGCCCGTCGCCGGTCGCAGTTCCCGCCTTGTTGACACTGACAAGCGAGGTCTTCCCCGTTGCGAGATCGCGCACGAACACGTCAAACCCCGCGTTGTTATCGGCTTGTGTCACGAGGTCGGTTGCCATGCTGTTGAAGACGACGAAGCGCCCGTTGGCAGAGATGATCGGGACGATAGATTGCTCGTTGCCGCTGCCCGTCCCGTCGGGGGTGGCGCTCACGAGGGTGGTTGTGCCGGTCTGCAAATCGCGGACGAAGACATCGGAAAGTATGCCGTTAGTGTCGTTCACGACCAGATCGCTCGCGGTGCTCACGAAGGCGATCAGGCGCGCGTCGGCGCTGAAGTTGGCGAAGGAGGACTGGCCGTTGCTGCTCGCCGTTCCGGCGCTGTTGACGCTCACGAGCGTCGTCACGCCCGTCTTCAAGTTGCGCACGAACACGTCTTGCCTCTCGTTCGTGTCATTAGTTACAAGGTCGCTCGCCACGCTTCGGAAGCCGACCACGCTGCCGTCCGCCGAGATGAAGGGAAATAACGTTGTCCCGTTGCCGCTGGCAGTGCCCGCGGCGTTAACGCTCGCAAGTACAGTCACACCCGTTTCGAGGTCGCGCACGAAGGCATCAAATCTTCCGTTCGTGTCGTTCGCCACGAGGTCGCTCGCCCCGCTATTGAAGGCGATGAATCGCCCGTTCGCACTGAGCGCTATCGAGGTGACGGGGAAACTCGCGTTGTTGCTGATGCCGGATGCCCCGTTCCCTGCCCCCGTGCCCGAAGCGTTAACGCTCGCGAGCACAGTCACGCCCGTCTCAAGGTTTCGGACGAACACGTCATGAGCGGCGTTGCCGTCAGCGAGCGCTGTGAGATTGGTGGCCTTGCTCACGAAGGCGACCGTGCGGCCATCCGCGCTGACAGTGAGGGGACGGTTGAAAGACTCTCCGTTGCCGCTGTCCGAGCCGTCTCGATTGACGCTCACCAACTGCGCATTCTGCGCCGAGGCGAGTCGCGCCGCGCATAGCAATAAGATGAAGACGGCGGAGAACGTGCACAGATGCTTGAGATGCGCTCTCGACTGTTTGACAAAGAAGATCGCAACGCGAGGGAGCAAATTCATAGAATTCACCTGATAAGGAAATTAGAACTGTTGGAAGTTATATGTTGAATGCCTTGACGGGAACTGCGAGGGGCGGCAGAGACCGGGAGCGCAGCTTCAACTATCACGCGCAGAATATCACACCTGCCCGGGAGTTACCAATTCGACAGCTATTGATGTGCGCGGCGGGGCAATCGCCGCCTCGCCCCTTCCACGAGCGATCAAAAATAGCCCGCGACGCGCCAGCAATGGGACGCGAAAGCGAAGCGCCGCCGGGGCGACGATTGCCCCGGCGGCGCTTGAGTCAGGTCATATTCCGCAGACGGCGACGCTTATGGCTTGAGCACGATCTTGATGCAGTTGTCCTGCTTGTTTTTGAAGATGTGATAGCCCTGCGGCGCGTCTTCGAGGCGCATCCGGTGCGTGATGACGAACGAGGGATCGATCTTGCCGTCTTCGATCAGCTTGAGGAGCGGGCGCAGGTATTTTTGCACGTGCGTCTGTCCCATCTTGAAGGTCAAGCCCTTCTGGAAGGCCGCGCCGAAAGGAATCTTATCGAGGAAGCCGCCGTAGACGCCGGGCACGGAAACCGTCCCGCCTTTGCGGCAGGAATGGATCGCCTGACGCAGGGCGTGCGGCCTGTCGGTTGCCAGAAACGCCGCCGCCTTCGCCTTATCAAGGTACGCGTCGAACGAGCCGCCGCCGTGCGCTTCCATGCCGACGGCGTCGATGCAGGCATCGGGGCCGCGCCCGCCGGTCATCTCCTTCAACTTGTCGAAGATGTATTCGTCGTCGAAGTCCAAAGTCTCTGCGCGGCCTTCGGTGCGCGCCATCTCAAGGCGTTCGGGCACGCGATCAATGGCGATGACGCGCGACGCGCCGAGCAGCCACGCGCTCTTGATGGCGAACTGGCCGACGGGGCCGCAGCCCCACACGGCGATGGTGTCGCCCGGCTGAATCTGGCAGTTCTCCGCCGCCATGTAGCCTGTGGGGAAAATGTCTGTCAGAAAGAGCACCTGCTCGTCCTCCAGATGCTCGGGAATCTTAATCGGCCCCACGTCGGCGCAAGGGACGCGCACGTACTCGGCCTGCCCGCCCGCGTAGCCGCCCGTCATGTGCGAATAGCCGAAGAGTCCGGCGGTCGTCTGCCCGTAAATCTTTTCCGGTATGGCGGCGTTCGGGTTCGTGTTGTCGCAGAGCGACCAGAGTTCGCGTTGACAGAAGAAACAGTTGCCGCAAGAGATCGTGAACGGCACGGCGACGCGGTCGCCGATTTCCAGATTCTTAACTTCGCTGCCCAACTCGACCACCTCGCCCATGAACTCGTGGCCGAGAATGTCGCCCTTCTCCATTGTCGGGATGTAGCCGTCGAGCAGGTGCAGGTCGGAGCCGCAGATCGCGGTGCGAGTGATCTTGATGATCGCGTCGCGCGGGTTCAAAATTTTCGGTTCGGGCACGTCCTCGATCCGCACATCGTTTTTACCAAACCAACAAAGAGCCTTCATTCGTCGTGGTCTCCCTTTTGAAAAGAAAGCGAAAAGGGAAAGGGGTAAAGGGTATAGGTGAAAGCCATTAACTGGTCTTCACCTTTCGCCTTTACCCCTTCCCCATTATGTCTTTAAGCTTTCGCGGTGCGACCCGAAGTTTGTCCCGTGACGCTCGCCGTCTCGCCCGCTTCCATCAACTGCTTGAAGCGGCGCAGGTCTTCTTCGATCTGCTGTTCGGGCGCTTCGCCGAACAGTTTTGCGACCCACGCGCCGAGCACGCCCGCCGGGGGATCATATTTCAAGACGACGCGCACTTCCGTGCCGCGCCCTTCCGGCGCCGCTTTGAAGTGAACCGAACCCGCGTTCGCCACCTGCGACCCTTCGAGCGAACGCCACGCGATCATCTC
>DASQDV010000653.1:0-6166 GCA_035633995.1 Pyrinomonadaceae bacterium
GTTCGGCGCGACGCGCTTGTCGTACATCTGGCGCGAGCGGTCGATCTCTTCGCGCAGGCGTTCGTAGAGGTTGCCCTGTTCGCGCCCGTCGCGCACCTTCTGCTCGTTGTAGAGTTTGATCTCGGAGACGAGGAGGCGCGCGAAGCGGCGCGCGTCGTTGTGGTAGCGACGTTCCTCTTCGCCGACTTCGATTGGCAATTCGCCGTCCGAGCGGCGCGAACTGCCGCCGAGCGGCGCGGCCACAGGCGAAGACTCGCTCGCCGCCACAGCAGGGGCAGCGGGTTCGGCGACAACTGCCGAGGGCGTCGCGCGCTCGTCGCCGGTCGTCGCCGCCACCTGCGGCGCGGCGGGCGGACGCTCCGCCGGCGTGCCGAAGGTCGGTTCGATGCCGCGTTCCTCGTGCGGCTCGATGGCGCGTGTGGCGGCGCCGTCGTGCGCCACCGCTTCTGCGGTCGGGACAGGTTCGACGGTGCGCGGCGAGACGGAAACTTCTTCGTGGCTTCGCACGCCCACGCCCGTTTCGACGGAGACGGACGGCTGTGCGGCGTGCGTGCCTGTGGTTGACGGCGGCGGCGTGTGCGATGTGCTGCGTTCGACCGGGCGCGGCGCGGGGCGTTTGAGCGCGAGCAGTTCGACGGACATGCTCGTGACGCGCACGAGCGTCTCAAGGGCTTCGAGGTTGATCGCGTCGGGTTCGAGCGCGGCGCTGTCGGCGTAGAGCACGGCGACGCACTTGTCGCGCGCGATGAGCGGGATGGCGACCATGCGTTGCGGGGCTTCGCCGCCGAGTTTGGAGATCAACTGGTCGTCGTCGGCGTTTGTGCCGGGCGCGCCGCTCCAGGTGGAACGCGAACTGGCGGCGCGGCTCAGCAGCGTGTCGGTTTCGAGCGGCAGAGAAATCTCGCGCACCGCGTCGTCGCCGACCGTGCCTTCAAGCCCGCGCGCGCGCCAGCCCGTGGCGCGTTCGTTCTTGACGACGAAGAAGGCGAGGCGGGGCGTGAAAGTGGCGGCGCGGTTGACGAGCGTGTTCAGGATGTCGGCTTGCGAACGCTGGTTATCGATGTCGTCAACGGCGGCTTTCAGGAGCGCGATGTCGCTCGTCGCGCGGGCGCGCGCCGAAGATTGGGCGGCCTCCTCGGTGCCCTTGCCGGTGGCGGCGCGCAGGTGCTCCGAGATCGAGACGGCAATCGGCGCATCCGACAGAGACGCGTCGGAGAGCCGTTCGCTGAGACGCGTGAACGCTTCGTTGACCTGACTTTGCAGCCGCGCGATCTCTTCCTGCTGCCCCTGCACGCGCGCCTTGATATAGCTCTCCACCTCGGCGCGCAAACTCTGTTCCAAGCCTTCGCTTCCTGCCACCTGTGACTCTCCTTCTTTCGGTCGTGTTGCTGATGATAGTGCGGGCCGGATGCGCCCGGTAGGTCGCGGCGGTCGAGCCAGGTGTTTTTGACCGACCGGAGGCGCGCGCTTTCGGGGGGCGCAAACGCCAGTCAGGGATTATGGCGGGCACGCGCGCGCGGTGTCAAGCAACTCCTCGAAAAGGGTAAAGCGAAAGGGATAAGGGGTAAAGGTAAAGGGCAATGCGAATGAATAACCGGGCGCGCCATCAAAGCTTACTCCGGCCTTGTGCCTTTACCCTTGAACCCTTAGCCCTTTCCCCCCTCACCGATCTTAAAGTTTGACACGCGGCGCGCGCTAAGATATAACGTGCGCGCCTCTCCGCCGTTACGGCAAATGATCCGCTGTTTCCAGAAGCATTCGTCAAACTATGAAGGGGCGACGCGCTCGCGCCTGCAAAAGCCTTTACGACCATGCACGCAGCTCGCATCTTAATCGCCGACGATTATGAAGATAACCGCGAACTCCTGCGCCTGATGCTGGAGAGCGCAGGCTACAGCGTGCTTGAGACGCGCAACGGGCGCGAATGTGTCGCGGCGGCGCGCGCAGAACTCCCCGACATCGTGCTCATAGACCTCTCGATGCCCGTCCTCGACGGCTGGGGAACGCTCAAAGAACTGCGCGCCGACGAACGCACGCGCGCGCTCCACTGCATCGCCGTCACGGCCTTCGCCGCCGAGCAGGATCGCCAGCGCGCGCTCGACGCGGGCTTCGACGCCTACCTCGCCAAACCCTATCGTTCCAGAGACCTCCTCGAACTCGTCGCAGCCACCCTTCGCCACAGCCGAACTTCGGGCAGCAGCAGCAGAGACAGCAGAGACCGGCGCGCCACACTCGGGATCAATGACGGACAGCACACGCACGGCCAGGACTGACGACGCCGACGATCTGACGGCGGGACGCATCCTCGTTGCCTACGAAAAACTTTTCGGCGGCGGGCGCGGCGTGCAAAAGTTCGCGCGCTCCGGCCTGCGCTACGTCCGCCTCGCGCGCGGCGCGGTGCTCGTCGAACAGAACCCGAACAAAAAAAGCGAATGGGCGCAGCTCGCGCGCTCAGGCCGCCGCGTCGCGTGGGTCATGCGCGACGGCGAATACCTCGCACGCGTCGTTGACGGCGAAGTCGTCATGCTCGACTAGCGACGCGCGCCTGCGCCATAAACTTCGGAGCGCGGCGCGATATTCGTCACAGCACGGAAGTCTCCAACAGCAGACGCCCCGCCGCAAACCTCTCCGCGCCGAGCGCGCTCACGTCGAGAAGTTGCGCGCGCGCGTCCAAAATCAACTCCGCAACTATTCGGCCTGTGGCGGGCGAGTGCATCACGCCATGCCCGCTAAAACCGTTCGCGAAAAACAGCCCGCAGACCTCTCCGGACTCTCCGATGATCGCATGATTGTCCGGCGTCACTTCATACAGCCCCGCGCGGCAGCGGCTCGCGTTCACCTCCGCATCCGCGAGGAAAGGCGCGCGCACGCGTGCGCGGCGGAAAACTTTTTCGGCGAAGGCCGGATCAAAGTCTGTTTTGAACCCGGCGGTTTCCGCGTCGTCAGGCCACGCCAAGAGCGCGCCCGGCGCTTCCACGTCGCGCGCTTCGGGGCGGAAGTGAAAACCGTCCGACAGGTCTATGACCATCGGCAACCCTGCGGGCAGCGGCGCGCGCGGGCGCACGCTCACCAACTGCCTGCGCAGCGGCACGACCGGAATCTCCACGCCCGCCAGGCGCGCCGTCTCTGCCGCCCACGCGCCCGACGCGTTGACGACCGCGCGCGTCGAGATGCGCCCGCGCGTCGTCTGCACGCACGCAACGCGCCCGCCCTCGACTTCGATTCCCGTCACGCTCGTCTCCGTCCACACGCGCACGCCGCGTTCGACCGCGCGCTCCGTGAACCCGCGCATCACCTTGAGCGGCGCGATGAAGCCGTCCGTCGGGCAAAACGATCCGCCCCGAACATCATCCGTGCGCAAGCCCGGCACGCGCCGCGCGATCTCCGCCGCGCCGACGAGTTCGACGTTCGCGAGTCCTTCGGCGCGCTGCCGCTCGCGCGTGCGTGTCAAATAATCGAGGTGCGCCTCTGTGGTTGCGACGAACAAATACCCGGCCGGCTCGTAGCCGCAACTGCGGCCGCCGGTCGCCTCCTCGAAGCGCGTGAAGAAGTCTATCGAGTAGCGCGACATTTGAATGTTGATTGATGTGGCAAACTGCGCGCGGACGCCGCCCGTCGCCCTGCCCGTCGAACCCAGTCCCTGCGCGGCCTCGCGCTCCACGATCAAAACATCCGCGCAGCCGCGCTCCGCGAGATGAAAGGCCACGCTCGCCCCGACGATGCCCCCGCCGATGATGACCACGTCCGCCGTCTCGTTCATAAACTTTACGTGTCGATGATTCTTTACGCGGTCGGTAAACCTTTGCGCGCGATTGATGTCATCACTTCGGAGAAGCGGTCGAGTTCCCTGAGCGTGGTGTAGACGTTCGGCGTGATGCGGATGCCTTTGAATTCGTCGTGGACGATGGGCGTGGTGAAGATTTTGTGCGTCGCCATCAGGTAGCCGCCGATGGCTGTGGGTTCGATGCCTTCGATCTGGACGTTGCCGATGGCGCACGATTGCTTCGGGTCGAAGGAAGTGTTGAAGCGAACGCGCGGCACATCCTTGAGTTGATTCATCCAGTAGCGCGAGAGGTAGCGCAGGCGCGCCTCTTTGCGCGCCGCGCCGATGCCGTTGTGAAACAGAATCGCCTCGCCGATGGCGAGCTTGTTGGCGGCGGGGTGCGTGCCGATCTCTTCAAACTTGCGTATGTCGGACGACTTCGGTTTCTCCGCCGCCATCAAAGGCCAGATGCGCGCGATCTTATCGCGCTTGACGTAGAGCATCCCCGCGCCCTTCGGCGCGTAGAGCCACTTGTGGAGGCTCGTGCCGAAGTAGTCGCAACCCAGATCATCGCGTTTGAAACTGAACTGTGCGAAGGAGTGCGCGCCGTCAACAATCGTCTCGATGCCGCGAGCGCGCGCCATGTCGCAGACGGCGCGGACGGGCGTGATCTGCCCCGTCAGGTTGATCTGGTGCGAGATGAGTATGACGCGCGTGCGCGGCGTGATGGCGCGCTCGAAGGCCGCAGTGATCTCGTCCAAACTTTTTGGCGGCGTCGGGATTTTGATGAGTTTCAGGACGAGACCTTCGCGCAGTTCGCGCTGGCGCAGCGTCGAGAGCATGCGCGGGTAGTCCTGCGTCGTCGTCAAAATCTCGTCGCCCGCTTTGAAGTCCATGCCGAGCAGCAGGGCTTCGAGCGATTCGGAGGCGTTGCGCGTGATGGCGATCTCTTCGCGGTCGCAGCCGAACATCTCCGCGAGCCCGGTGCGGATGGTCTCGGACTGCGGTTCGAGGATTTGCCACATCGTGTAGGCGGTGGCGTCCTCCTGCTGCCAGATGTAACGCACGAGGGCTTCGGTGACGATGCGCGGTGAGGGCGAGACGCCGCCGTTGTTGAGATTCACGATGCCGCGCGTGACGGAGAAGGACTGTTGTATGTCGAACCAGAAGTCTTCGTCGCGCGCGGCGTCTTCCGCAGACAGGTGCGCGACGCGCGCGGAGGCCGCCGTCACGTCTCGCAGGAGCGCCGCGACTGTGGAAGATGAGAGCGCGGCGAGGCCGAGTCCACGACCTGCGGACGAAAGGAAGCGGCGACGTGTGGGATGGTTCATAATTGTGCCTCGCTTTGCTGTCGAGTGATGATCGGAATATTCAATCTCAGGGAACAAGCGTAATCTCGCTCACGCCCCCTTCGGGCAACGGAACGCGCAGGCGTCGTTCGTCGCGCTCGAAGGAGGCGCCGCGCGCCTCGCGCCCGTCAATGCGTATCTCTTTCGGCTTATCGTTGATGCCTAAAATTTCGACGAAACTGACGGCGCGTGCCGCGTCGAATGAGCCGACGCGTTTGAAGCGAATCGTGCCGCCCTGTTGTTTGATGGTCGTCGTGCGCCACGCGCTCAGGCGGTAGCCGTAGCCGTCGCCCGCGTCTTCGTGGATGCGCCCCTCGCCGTCCGCGCCGGAGACTATCTTGACGGAGAGCGGCGCGCGCGACATCTCGCCCGTGTGCTGCACGATTGCCTGCGCGGGGATGATCGCTCCGGCGCGCGCAAAGAGCGGGAGGCGCGCGAGCGGCGCATCAATCTCGGCGGACGTGCCGCCTTCGTAGCGCGCTCCAGTCCACCAATCAATCCACGCGTCGCCTTTGGGAAAATAGACGGGGCGCGTCGTCGCGCCCTGCACGAGGACGGGCGCGACGAGCAGGTCGCGCCCAAGCAGGAACTGTTCGAGCGGGAGCGAGGGCGCGTAGGTGTTGTAGTCCGCAGGGTAGTCGAACCAGAGCGGTCGCATGACGGGCAGCCCCGTCTGTTCGTGCTCGCGAAAGAGCGTGTAGATGTAGGGCAGCAGTTGGTAGCGCAACTCGATGGCGGCGCGGTTGATGCGCTCGTGTTCCGCGCCGAACGACCAGGGTTCGCGCTCCTGCAAGCCCGTCGCGATGTGCGAACGATAGAGGGGCGTGAGCGCGGCGGCCTGCAACCAGCGCGTGTAGAGTTCCGCGCTCGCGTTGTTGGCGAAGCCGCCCACGTCCGCGCCGACGAAGGGCAGCCCCGACACGCTCATGTTCGTGAGCATCGCAATCGAGAGTTGGAGGTGTTCCCAACTCGCCACGTTGTCGCCCGTCCAGACGGCGGAGAAGCGTTGCACGCCCGCGTAACCGGCGCGCGTCAGGACGAACGGGCGCGCGTC
>DASQDV010000654.1:0-4390 GCA_035633995.1 Pyrinomonadaceae bacterium
TCGCGCTCCTCCGGCGTCGGGTTGTCCCAGCGCCGCTCGATGTCTTCGAGAATCTTGTAACCCAGATAATACGGGTTCAACTGCCCCTTGTGCGGCGAGACGACGCCCGCGTGCAGTTCGGCAAACTCGATGGATTCCGTGTCGGTCAACTCAAGCTCGCGCATGATGCGCGAATGCCAGTATGACGCCCAGCCCTCGTTTAATGTTTTGGTCTGCATCTGCGGGACGAAGTATTCCATCTCTTCGTGGATCATCGCCATCGCATCGCGCTGCCAGTCGGCGAGCGTGGGCGAGTTGCGCATGATGTAGTAGACGAGGTCTTTTTCGGGGAGTCGCTCGCCGCGTGGGAGTTCGGGCGCGGGCGCGTCGGGCGCTTGTCTCGGCTCGCCGAGTTGCCAGAGGTCGTCGTAGCGGCCTTCTTTGGGAAGTCCGGCGCGCTCTTGTTCCGTCGTCCGCACGGGGCGCTCCTGCTTGATGAAGAAGTTCGGATCAATGTGTTCTTCGATGGAGAGGACGGCGTCTAAAAATTCCTCGACCGTTTTGCGCCCGTACTTGAATTCGTACTCGCCCATGCGCCCGGCGTGCGACGAAACTGATTCGACCATGCGGCGGTTGGTCTTCGAGAAGTAGGCGTTGTTCTTGAAGAAGTCCACGTGGCCGAGCACGTGCGCCATCACGAGCTTGTTCTGGATGGGACTGTTGGTTTCCAGCAGAAAGCCGTAGGAGGGGTTGGTGTTGATGACCACTTCGTAAATCTTCGAGAGGCCGAAGTCGTACATGGTCTTCATGCGGTGGTAGGCTTTGCCGAACGTCCAGTGCGAGTAGCGACCGGGCAGGGCGTAAGAGCCGATCTCGTACATCACGGTGGCGGGCACGATCTCGAAGCGCGTGGGGAAAGGGTCGAGTCCGAACCGTCGCGCGATCTCCCAGATTTGTTCGAGCGAGCGTTCGAGGTCTTTGATTTCGCGGTCGTCTGCCATTCCCGTATTTTCCTCTCGAAGCGGCACGAGGGCAAGGGGAGATAGGAAAGGATGAACGCGAAACGATGAACGAAAGATTGTCCGTTGTCAGTAGTCCGTTGTCAGTGGTCAGTGGTCAGTTGTTCAAAACAGCCTTTAGCAACTAACGCAGTGACCGGATGCAACTGACAACGGACTACTGACAACGGACAACTTTTCATTCACCGTTCGTTTCGCGGTGCGGTTGAGTTTGGCCTACGGTGTCTTCTTGTCGCCTGCGGCGGGCGCGCGCAGTGTCTTGACGGCTTCGCGTATGGCGGCGGCGTTTTTGAGGTCGGGCGAGCGGCGCAGGTATTGTTCGAGTTCGTCGGCGGCGCGTGCGCGGTCGCCGCGCTTTTCGTGCAGGCGCGCGAGTTGGAGGTGGACGGCGGCGAGTTTGCGGTCGCTCAACTGGTAGGCGCGGGCGAGTGATTTTTCGGCTTCACCGAGCGCGTAGTTGCGCTCCTCCGTCCTGGCCGGATCGATTGTTCCCGCCTGCTCGATCAAGGCTGTGCCCGCGAGCAACGGGTACTGCGCGTCGTTCGGGCTGAGCCGCGCGGCTTCGGCGAAGATGCGCGCCGCCACCGCGAACTTGCGTTGCTGCATCAAGACGCTGCCGAACGCATGCCACACGCGGTCGTCCTTCGGGTTGATGCGCTGCGCCTCGTTCAACTCCGTGATGGCCTCGCCGAGTCTGTTCTGCTTGATGTGCTCGCTGGCGAGCAGGAAATGCGCGTCGAAGTAGTCGGGGAAAATCCGAACGGCCTCGCGCAACGCGGCGAGCGCGTCGGGCGCACGATTTTCTCTCAAATGTTTGAGGCTCAACTCGTAGGAGTCGCGCGCGGCACGCGGCACGTTCTGCGCGAAGTTGAGTCCGGCGCGCGGCGGGCGCACGCCGCCCCGCCCGACGAGCGTGATCTCGACGGTGCGCGTCTCGCCGGGGTCGCCCGTGCCGACGTTGCGCACGAACTCCACACGCTCGGACGCCGGATTGTAGTCGGGAGCCGAGATGGTAATTTGATAACTCGTGTCGTCCAGACCGCTGAAGGTGAAATCGCCTTCGTTGTTAGTGACGGTTTGATTGATCAACGCGCCGCTGCCGCTCTCCAGACTGACCGTCACGCGCGGCACGTTGAAGCCTGCCGAGGTGCGCACCTTGCCGCGTATGGTGTGGCCTTGCAGCGCGTGTGCTGCGACGCCTGCGGCGCAGAAGATGAGACAGGAGAGAGTGAAAGCAAGCGCGAGAAGGGCTGGGCGGCGTCGGCGCATGGCGGAAATACCTCTCTAGAGAAGATCGCTCGAACGTAAAGCTTCGGACGGCGCATCGCCGGTTTCGGCGCGGCGGCGATGAAAAAATGGTGGAGCCATGTTTCAGGCCCCACCATAATCAAACAACGGACGGCGTTCGCTTAGAAGCGGAACTTCGCGGCGAACTGGAAGGCGCGCGGGCCGCCTGTGCCGAAGACGCTCGTGGTGCGCGCGCTCGGCCCGTGCGTGATGTTCCTGATAAAGCTCGGCGTCTCGCCCTCGTCGGAGAGGGTGATGGCCGCCGGGTAGGTCAGGTTCGCCACGTTGAACAGGTTGAAGACCTCGCCGATGATGTCGAGACCCATGCGCTCGTTGAAGCGGAAGGTCTTCGTCAAACGCACGTCCTGCGAGATGATCGAGTCGCCGCCGAGTTGCGTGTCGGCGGGCAGGAGCGCGAGGCGCGTGAGCGGGTCGAAGAACGACGGGTGCGTGCTGTCGCAGCGCCCGGTCGGGCTATCCTCGCCGCAATCCTCGCCGAGCGTCGGGATGCTCGCGTTGTAGGCCGAGATGAGCGCGTTCAGGTCGCTCACGCTTCGGATGTCGCGCCCGATGGAGCCGTTGCGCGTGCCGGGCAGGTAGCTCTGGAACGTGCCGGTCTTGGAGAGGTCTGCGAAGTGCGGCAGGAAGACGCTCTGCGGGATGCCGCTGAACGCCGTCGAGATGAGCGAAACCTGCCAGCCGCCGAGCACGTTGCGCTTGAAGGCGTTGTCGCTCCGGCGGAAGAACGGCAGTTCGTAGATCGCGCTCACGACGAAGCGGTGCGTGCGGTCGAGACCGGCGGGGCCATACTCAGGCCGGAAGTTGTTGAGGTCGGTCACGGTCGCACCCAGACCGAGCGCATCGCCGCCAAACGCCTTGAAGCGCGAGAGCGAGTAGCTCGCCGTCATCTGGAAGCCGTTTGAGAAGCGACGGTCGAGGCGGAAGAGACCGGCCATGTAGGTCGAGAAGCCGGACGAGTCGGCGTAAGGCACCGTGTTCGGGAAGGCCGAACGCGGGCCGGTGATGGCATCGTCGAGCTTGTTGATGTCATAGACGATGACTTCGTGCAGACCTTTGCGGTAGTTGAAGTCGGCCTGGAAGAGCATCTTCCAGGGCAGTTCGCGCTGGACGCCGACCGCGTACTGGATCGAATAGGGCACTTGAAACTCCGTCGAGAAGAGCGGGCCGGAGATGGATTCAAAGCACTCAATCGAAGTCGGCAGAGAGCACGTAAACGCGTTAGCCTCGATGTCGGCGCGCGCGGGGCCGACGAGGGCGAGCGCCTCGGCGAGCGTCAACTGGCCTTCGGTGAAGCGACCGTCGCCGCCCGGGAAAAGCGAGCTGCGCAGGTCAACGCCGACGAGGAACAGTTCCGCTCCCGGAGGGCCGAGGTCGGCGCGCTCGAAGAGACGCAGGTTGTCGATGGTGTTGTCGTAGTAGATGCCGACGCCGCCGCGCACGACCGTCTTGCCGTTACCGGCCACGTCCCAGGCGAAGCCGACGCGCGGCGCGATGTTGTTGTTGTCGCGCCCGGCAGGTGCCGTGCCCTTGCCGAAGAGCGGGGCGACGATTGAGGGGCGCGGTTGATCGTGGTTCCACAGGTTCGAGTCGATGCGGTACGACAGGCCGAAGTTCATCGTGAGCCTGTTCGTCACCTTCCAGGAGTCGTTGCCGTAAATTTGGAAGCGATGGTTGAGCGTGTCGCTGCGGTCGGAGTTGAAGGGCAGCACGTCGCTGCCGATGCCCATCGAGATGTCGCGCACGGGAGCGTTCAGGAAGTCGGCTTCTGTCTGGTAGGGATCGCGCGGCGTCGAGAGGGTCGCCGGATCGAAGAGGCGTATGCGCGAGGGCTTGGCGAAGGCGAACGACCCGTTGATCGAGGTGCGCTCGTAGTTGCCGCCGAAGCGGAAAGTGTGGTTGCCGTGAATCTTCGTCAGGTCGTCGCGCAACTGGTGGCGCTCCTGATAGGTGCTCTGCGGCGCGATGGCGTTCGTGCCCGTGCGGAACAACTGCGAGCCGAGGATGCGGATTTCGGGCACGCCCTCGGTCGCCGGATCGATCTCGTTCGAGAAGTCGCTGATGTTGACGACGAAGTTGTTCGTCAC
>DASQDV010000655.1:0-4053 GCA_035633995.1 Pyrinomonadaceae bacterium
GTCCGCCAGTTGCTCGACGCGCTCGTCGAAGAATTTTTCGAGGTCGCGGCGCAGCGCCTCCGTGTCGCCGCCGCAGTTGCGGATGACGTTGCTCGCGGTGCGGTCGGAGAGCAGAGCCAGCAGGAGGTGTTCGAGCGTGACGTATTCGTGGCGGCGGTCAATGGCCTCCTCGACCGCCGCGCTCAAAGTCGCTTGTAGTTCTCTCGTAATCATAAAAACCGGATGTTGGATGCTGGATGTCGGATGTTAGAAAGTAAGGAAAACTATGCTCCGGCATCTAACATCTGACATCTATCCTGCGCTTTCTTCTATCGTGCAGAGCAGCGGGAACTCGTTGGCCTCGGCCAGTTCCGCCACCTTCGCCACTTTCATCTCCGCAACTTCGTAAGTGTAGACGCCCGCCACGCCCGAGCCTTCCAGATGAACTTGCAGCATGATGCGGATGGCGTCCGTTTCGGAACGCTGGAAGATATTTTGCAACACGTAGACGACGAACTCCATCGTCGTGAAGTCGTCGTTGTGCAGTAGCACTTGATAGAGCGGCGGGCGCTTGAGCCGCGTCTCGCTCTCGGTCACCACCGCCTCGTCAGTGTCTGAATCGTATCTTGACATCGCCGCTCATCTCACGCGCGCAGTCGTTCGACCGCGCGTTGACAGGATACCAACATCACACGCCGGACGGTAGCGCGCGGGAAAAGGCGAGCCCGCGCGAACACCGGAGCCTTCGCGCGGGCTCGCCTTCTTTTCCCCGGGCGAAATTGTCGGGGCAATAATAATCTGCGCCCTGGTTCTATTTGGACACGTTAGCCGGATAGAAAAAAGGGCGACGCTTTGATCGGGCGTCGCCTCTTTTTAATGCTATCGGGGGGAGGGCTGCAAGCGGTCGGTTGCCGCCACAGATTTAAACAGAAAACCGGAGTTAAAGTTTGAGAGAATTATTCGCTGTGCTGGACGGGATTGATGCCCTTGCTGTTCTGAGTCGCGGTGCGTTCGCTATGCTGGACAGGATTGATGCCCTTACTCGAATTTGAACTGATTATCGAGAGGGCAATTAACAGCGCGAGCAATGTAACTATCGTTGACATAAGTTTTCCTTTCAGGCTGCTGACGTGAGGCTGATGAAAAATCAGCGCGGCGAAGATATAGGGAAAGGTGTTGAGTGTCAATGCCTATCCGGCTGTCTGTCGGGAGAGAATTTTATAGATAACGTGTTGAATTGAACGAACCTGACTTTCTCACTTAGCCTTGTTTGCGCGCTGACCTTCGAGCACGTTCAGGACGAGACGTGTGAGGCGTCGCACGTCTTTCGCTTCGACGGGCAGCGCGTAATCACCGCGCACGTGCAACTCCAAGCCCGGCTCGATCTCCACGCGCTCCCACGTGGCCTGATTCGACGCGGCGGACGGTCGTTCGGTCGGTAAATTCGGGGCGGCTTTTGTCATCTGCGGGGCGGTTGAGTTTCGCGTTCGTGCTGCGGCGGCGGCGGGTGAGGTTGATCTGGTCAGCAGCTTTTCCAAATAACTGTGGGCTTCCGTCTTTGCTCCCGCTTTCGCGTCGAGGCCGAGAAGCCGTTCCAACTCGCGCTCGCTGCGACCGTCAACCAGTTCTTTGATCTTCCGTATCGGCAGATGTTCGGATTGCAGTTTCTTGACGACGAGGAGTTGGAGCAGGTGGAGGTAGCCGAAGACGGAGGCCGTGCCCTGTTTTTCCGAGGCGGGCGAGAGCAGACCTTCCGCGAGGTAATAACGCAGCGTCCGCTCGTCCGGCATCTCGCTCACCGTCCCGCGATCCTGTGTGGTGCCGATCTGCGCCAGAATCCGCGCCGCCTGGTTCGCCAGTTCGACGACCCCGATATATTTTTGACCGCGTATGTTTTCCAAAGGAGAGTTCATGGGCAGCGACAATAATTCAACTCCCGGCGCTTGTCAACAGCATTTACTGTCGTTAAGCGGCGCAACGAATAGGCGGGCGCACTCGTCGCGCTTGTGTATGATGGGCGGCGGTTATCCGATCCGGTTAGTTGCGATGGGAGCGTGCGTTTGAAGGGACGGGGCAAATACATACGCGCGTCGGAAGTGGCCGAGTACGTCTACTGTGCGCGGGCGTGGCGGCTGCGCGTGGACGGGCACGAACCGGCGTCCGGCCACACGCGGCGCGCGGAGGGCGAAGCATGGCACGCGGCGCACGGTCGAACGGTCACGCGTGCGCGAAATATGCGCGTGCTCGCCGCCGTCGCTTTCACGCTCGCGCTCGTCACCGGCTTGATCTTCTTACTGATGCGATGGCGATGAGTTTTCTGTTTTTGGCTTTCATCTTCCTGCTGCTCGTCGCGTGCGGAGCGTGGGCGGCGTCGCGGCGTGGGGCGCGGCAGGCTGGTTTGCCCGCAGGCCGGGTCATCTACAGCGACACGGGTTCGCCCGTCGGTCGCATCGCACCCGTTACTTTGAATGAGCGCGGCGAGAGGCAGGAGAAGCCGCTGCTGTCGCATCGTCAGGGACTCACGGGGAGGCCGGATTATCTCGTGCGGACGGATGAGGGCGTCATTCCAATCGAGGCCAAATCCACTCTCTGCCCGGCGAACGGCGTGCCCTACGAGTCGCACTTGATGCAACTGGCTTCATATTGCCTGCTCGTCGAAGAGACGGGCGAGCGCGTGCCGTTCGGCGTGATACGCTATCGCGACCGGCAGTTGCGCGTGGATTACACGGACGAGTTGCGTGAGACTCTGCTCGCGTTGCTCGCGGAGATGCGCGAGGCGCGGCGGGCTGACGATGTGCATCGCAGCCACGAAGAGGCGCGGCGCTGCGCCGCGTGCAGCTACAGGGAAATTTGCGTCGAATCGCTCGCCGATTGAAACTGCCGATTGAAACTGCCGCGAGCTTTTCCTAACCGGCCAGCGGCGCGTCGAGCAGGTCGTGGCGCGTGATGATGCCGGAAATCCTGCCGTACTCTTCAACTAAAATCGCCGGACTCTTCTGCAAGCGCTTCGTCACTTCGCTCGCGCTCGCGTCAACGTCAACGAGCGGGAAACTCGCTTCCATCAAGTCGCTGACGGGCGCATTCAGTAGTTCGCGGTTGCCGAGAACTTTGGCGAGCATGCGATTCTCACGCAGCGACCCGACCGACTTTCCTTCTTCGACAACCGGGATGTAGGAGAGTCCCAACTCGTCCATCTTCGCCAGCACGTCCGACACGCGCTCCGTCGGTTGAACCATCACCAGAGACTTCGGCGAGTGCTGTCCCTTCGTCCCGCTGATGAGACCGGCGGTGATCTTCTGCGGCTCGATGAGACGCTTCTCTTTCATCCACTCGTCCGAGTGATGTTTGGTCAGGTAGTGCTCGCCCGTGTCGCAGACGATGAAGACGACGACGCCCGTGTCGTCCAGCCCGCGCGCGACCTTGAGCGCCGCCGCCAGATTCGTGCCCGTCGAACCACCGCAAAAAATCCCCTCCTGCCGTCCGAGTTGGCGCGACAACTCGAAGGATTCACGATCCGTGACGTTGATGATCTCGTCTACGTATTTGAGGTGGACGTTGTCGGGGATGATCTCCTGCCCGATGCCTTCGACCAAGTACGGCGTGGCCTGTATGAGTTGCCCGGTCTCTTTGTAGGTCTTGAAGACCGAACCGTAAGGGTCTGCGCCGATGATGCGTATGTCGGCGCTCTGCTCTTTGAGGTAACGCCCCGTGCCGGAGATCGAACCGCCCGTGCCGAGACCTGAGACGAAGTGCGTGATCTTGCCTTCGGTCTGCCGCCAGATTTCAGGCCCCGTCGTGCGGTAGTGCGCTTCGGGGTTGGCGGGGTGCGCGTACTGGTTCGGGTAGAAAGAGTTGGGCGTCTCGCCCGCAATGCGGCGCGCGGTCGTGACGTAGTGGTCGGGCGTGCCCGGCTTGGCCGAAGAAGGCACGACCACCACGTCCGCGCCGAGCGCCTTCAGGTAACGCACCTTCTCGACCGAAGCCTTGTCCGTCATCACGAACGTGCAGCGGTAGCCTTTGACCGCCGCCGCGAGCGCAAGACCGATCCCCGTGTTGCCCGAAGTCGCTTCGACA
>DASQDV010000656.1:0-4616 GCA_035633995.1 Pyrinomonadaceae bacterium
CGCGGTTCGTGGACGTGCTCGCGTTTCGCGCCTATTACAAGCTGGCGAGCGCGGGCGCGGATCGCAGTTGGGAAGAGGAGCAGGTCGAAAAGTTGTCGCGGGTCTATCCGCCGCACGGCGAAGACGTGCCGGTGCTCGTCACGCACAGCCCGAACTCGGCGGAGGCGGAAGCCTTTATCAAAGAGTGCCGCCCGGACATCATGATCGCGCGCTGCAAGACGCTGCTCAAGGAGAACATCTTTTCGCTCGCGCCGACGGGGACGTTTGTGATGCACCCGGGCGTGTGTCCCGAATATCGCAACGCGCACGGCTGCTTCTGGGCGCTGGCGGAAGACGATGCGGAGCGCGTCGGCATGACGCTTTTGAGGATCGACAAGGGCGTAGACACGGGGCCGGTTTACGGCTACTACAGTTACGCGTTCGACGCGGCGCGCGAGTCGCACATACGCATACAGCACCGCGTCGTGCTTGAGAATCTGGACGCGCTCCGCGAGAAGTTGATCGACATACACGAAGGCCGCGCCGTCGCGCTCGACACGAAGGGGCGCGAGTCTGCGACGTGGGGGCAACCCTGGTTGAGCCGTCATTTCAGGATCAGGCGTCGTGCGCGGCGCGGGGCGGGCGGCGTCAAGGCGGACGCGGGACGGGCGCGCGAAGCGAAAGCGGAGGCGAGCGCTGGAGGAAGTGCAGGAGCAGCATCAGGTGGAGCGGAGACTGCGGGCGGGGCGACTGCGGAAGGGCGCGGCTAGAGCGAAATGTCTATGCGAGCAATTGCGATCATGTATCACGATGTGGTGGCGCGCGAGGAGCACGAGCGGAGCGGATTTGCGGGCGCGGATGCCGCGCTCTACAAACTCGACCCCGCGCAGTTTGCCGCGCACCTCGAAGCAATGGGCGAAGCGGTCGGCGGCGCGAAACCGGCGCGCGTTTTTGAACTCGCAGGCGACGCAGGCAAGGCCGGTAGCGACGCAGATGGAGGCGCGAAGGGCGAGGGGAACACGAACGGAAGACGCGTTGCTGCCACGCCGTTTCTCATCACCTTCGACGACGGCGGCGCGAGCGCGGCGACGCGCATCGCGGGAATGTTGGAGGCGCGCGGCTGGCGCGGCCATTTCCTCGTGACGACAAATTACATCGGCGCGCGCTCGTTCGTCACACGCGAGCAGGTGCGCGAGTTGCACGCGGGCGGTCACGTCGTCGGCAGCCATTCATGCTCACACCCGCTGAGGATGGCGAGTTGCAGCCGCGCGCAGTTGCTCGACGAATGGCAGCGAAGCGTCGCGGCGCTGTCGGAAATCGTGGGCGAGCGCGTGCGCGTGGCGTCTGTGCCGGGCGGCCATTATTCGCGCGCGGTGGCGGAGACGGCGGCGGAATCGGGAATCGAGTTTTTGTTCACGTCCGAGCCGACGGCGCGCGTGCGTGAAGTTGAAGGTTGCACGGTCGTGGGGCGCTACAGCGTGCAGCGTTGGACGACGCCCGAAGCGGCGGCGGCGTTTGCGACGGGGAAGTTCGCGCCGCGCGCGAGGCAGGCGCTTTTGTGGAACGCGAAGAAACTCACGAAGCGTCTGGGCGGCGAATATTATTTGAAGATGAGAAGGACGCTGATCGGGCATGGGTCTTGACGAACCGCAAGCGTGTTTCGTCAAGGCCGTCAATGTCGAAGTCGGAAAGTAAACTGTTTGAAGTCGGAATTTAAACAAGTCTCTGCGCGGGGACAAATGGAGCGAAAGAGATGATCAATGAAATGACTGTGACGAGTGAGCGCGAGGCGTTGGCGCAGCGCGCGAACGGCGCGGGGGCAAACGGCGCGGCGAAGCGGTTGGCGACACCGCCGCGCGTGGCCGTCCTGATTCCCTGCTACAACGAGGAGTTGACGGTGGCGGGCGTCGTCCAAGAGTTTCGCGCGCAGTTGCCGGACGCAGACATTTACGTCTTCGACAACAACTCGCAGGATCGCACGGTCGAGCGCGCGACTGAAGCCGGGGCAATCGTCATGTACGAACGGCGGCAGGGCAAGGGCTACGTCGTGCAATCAATGTTCCGGCAGGTGGACGCGGACGTGTACATCATGGTTGACGGCGACGCGACCTACCCGTCGGCGGAGGTGCATAAATTGATCGCGCCGGTCCTCAGCGACGAGGCCGACATGGTCGTCGGCTCGCGCCTGCTCGAAGGCACGCAGAGCCAGTTCAAGTCGCTCAACCGTTTCGGCAACCGGATGTTCCTCTCCGTCCTGAACCGCACGTTCAAGGTGAAGATCACGGACATGCTTTCGGGCTACCGCGCGTTCAACCGCCGCTTCGTCAAGGGGCTGCCGCTTTTCGGCGGCGGGTTCGAGACGGAGACCGAGTTGACGATCAAGGCGCTGGAGCGCGGCTACCGCATCGTGGAGATTCCGTGCGACCTGACGGCGCGCCCCGAAGGCAGTTTCTCGAAAATCCGCATCGCGCACGACGGCGTGCGCATACTCAACACGATCCTCGCGCTCTTTCGCGACTACAAGCCGCTGACGTTCTTCGGCGCGGTCGGCTTAATGTTGATGATCGCCGGACTCGTGCCGGGCTTCATCGTCTTGCTTGAATTTGTCGAGACGGGTCTGGTGTTGCGCCTGCCGTCGGCGGTCTTGGCCGTCGGGCTGGAACTGGCGGGGATGCTCTCGATGACGGTCGGCCTCATCCTGCACACCATCGTGCGCCGCTCGCAGGAGTTCGACTACCAGTTGCGCACCACGCTCGAAGAGATGACGAAGCAGTTGAAGCGCGAAAGGGAATAAACATTCATGGTGAGCCAAGGAGCAATTGAAAGCATGAGCAGCAACGACAGCGTCATGGTCGCAGACCTTGAGATCATGGCGAACGCCAACAACTACCGCAACTGGATGTATAGCCGCATCGAGCCTTACGTCGGCCAGCGCATACTGGAAGTCGGCGCAGGCATCGGTAACTTCACGGAGTTGCTGCTCGACCGCGAGCTGGTCGTGCCGACAGACATCTACCCGCTCTGCGTGAACTACTTGCAGAACCGTCTGGGGAATGAGTTAAAGGCCGCGCCGCAACTGCTCGATCTGGCGCACCCGTCGGATCATGCGTGGGGCGATTACCGCTTCGACACGATCATCTGCATGAACGTGCTCGAACACGTCGAAGACGACCGCGCGGCCTTGCGCTTCATGCACGAAACTCTGGTTCCGGGCGGGCGCACGGTGATTCTCGTCCCCGCATTCCAATTCCTCTACGGCACGATTGACCGCGCCATCGCGCACTACCGACGCTACACGCGCAAAGACCTTTTGCCGCGCATGCGCGAAGCCGGGTTCGTGATTGAAACCTCTTTTTACATGAACGTCATCGGCATGGCCGGTTGGTTCTGGAATAACCGCCTGCGCAAGATCAAGGAGGAAGACGCCAGCCAGATCGCCGTCTTCGACCGCTACATCGCGCCCTGGGCTGAACGCATCGAGCGCGCCATCCCGCCGCCTTTCGGCCTCTCGCTCATCGCCGTCGGGCGCAAAGAGCAGGGATGAATGAACACGGAAAACAGAAGTCAGAAGACAGAAAACAGGAGTCAGAATTCAGAAGCAAGACAAACGGCTGTTCTTCCGAATCTTGTATTCTGACTCCTACATTCTGAGTTCTGTTTTCTGAATTCTGACTCCTGTTTTCCGACTCCTCTAAGACAGACAGGTATCTCGCATGGGCACTAGATTCGACGAGTTGCAGGGTGATGGCTGGCGCGAACGCGTGCGCCTGTATGCGCCGGTCGTCCTGATTTACGTGGGCGCGCTGCTGTGCACGGGCGCGGCCTTCATGGGCGACACGGTGCATTACGCCAACTCCGTCATGGCGCGCATCGAGGGCGGCTATCTACACTTCTGGGAGTTCGGCCACGTCCTGTGGCGTCCGCTCGGCTGGCTCTGCTACAAGATTTTCAGCCCTGTGACGAGTCTCTTCGTCGGCACGGACACGCGCTACAACGTGACGTTCACCTTGATCGCGCTCAACTGGGCGACGGGGCTTCTGGCCGCGCTCATGTTGAATTGCCTGCTGCGACGCGTCTGCAAACGCGAGTGGGTCGTGCTCCTGGCGACCGTCGGCTTCATCTTCTCGAACGCGTTTCTCGACTACATCCACGCCGGTTGCGCTTACATTCCCGGCCTCGCCTTCCTGCTCGTCGGCTTCGCCGTTTTGACGGGCGGCAACGAGCGGCGACAGTCGCCGCCCTCCCTGTCGCGCGGCGTGTGGGGCGGCGCGGCGCTCGCCATCGGCATCGGTTTCTGGTTTCCTTACGTGTTGTCCGTGCCCGCCGCGTTAGTTGCGCCGATGCTGCTGTTCGGCTTCAACCGCGCGCGGCTGAAAGTATCGGTCGCAGGCGCTGTGAGCTTCGCCGTCGTCGCCGCTCTGATGTACGCGCTCGTCGTCTTCGTCGGTCTCGGCATACGCGACCTCGCCGGACTCAAAGCGTGGTTCACGGACGCTTCGCACGGCATCACGAACATGAAGGGCTTTTCGCGTTCGGCCTTCGGCTTCGCGCGCTCGCTCATCCACATGGGCGACGACGGGCGCATCTTCAAACGCTTCCTCATACATGACCCGTTCAACCCCGTTTCGCTCTGGGAC
>DASQDV010000657.1:0-4258 GCA_035633995.1 Pyrinomonadaceae bacterium
GTACAAAATCGGAGGGGTAAGCATCATGGCAGAACAGAACGAAGGGCACGGCAACGCAATGCAGGAAGAGAACGGCGGGGATGCCCCGTCTTCAAACACAGGCGACATACACCGCCCGCGCCCCGCCGTCGAACGCAAGACCGAAGACGGCACGGCGGGACAGGGACTCGGTCAGGTTTCCGGCGCGACCAGAGAAGACGCTGAAGAACAAGGATGAAGTAAGACTGTCCGTTGTCAGTCGTCAGTTGTCAGTTGCATGCGGCTCTTGCATGAGTTGCTAAAGACAGTCTTGAACAACTGACTACTGAC
Source organism: Pyrinomonadaceae bacterium (assembly GCA_035633995.1). Taxonomy (GTDB): domain Bacteria; phylum Acidobacteriota; class Blastocatellia; order Pyrinomonadales; family Pyrinomonadaceae; genus JAIVJZ01. Next base: position 310 of record DASQDV010000657.1, read on the forward strand.
GACTGACAACTTTTACTTCATCGTTCCGCGTTCCGCGTTCATCCTTCCATTCTGTGGTCTGCCTGGCTGTAGGCGGGGCCGCAGACGAGCAGGAGGCGCAGCGGCGCCTCGCCCGTGTTTTCCAGCGTGTGCGTCTCGCCGCGCGGGATGAAGACGGCGTCGCCCGCCGCGACCTCGCGCACTTCCCCGCCCACCGTCATGCGCCCGCGCCCTTCGAGCAGGTAGTAGACCTCTTCGGTCTCCAGATGATGATGCCGCCCCACGCTCGCGCCTGCGGGCAACACTTCCTCCGCCAGACTGCATAACTCTATCTCGGACGTGGTGCGATCAACGAGCGGGCGTATCTCCGACCCGTGCGGCGTCTTGATGACGGCGGCCTGCTGGCGATTGACGACGATCATAATTCGGCGCTCTCTCCTGAGTTTCTTCTCGTTCCGGCTTTCCTGCCAACTGTTCGCGTGAGTCGCTCGCCCGGATTCATATCAGGCAAACGACGTCGCTGGCACGCGCTCCGGGTGCTATGTTATGTTACTTCCCTCTGCAAGTCTTGTGCGCCCGTAGCTCAGTGGATAGAGCGCTTGCCTCCGGAGCAAGAGGTCGTAGGTTCGACTCCTACCGGGCGTATCAACTTCTCACCAATCTCCCGTCAAGACATCAAGTATCGTTCACATAAAAGTCAAAAGATATTGCGCGCTTTGAGTTATCGCAGCGAGGGAGCGTGCTGGCATCGTGTTTGCTCTGTCTAGTCGCGGGTGGCCTGTGCACGTTCGATAAGCGTGCAAGGTCTGGTTACGGGATGCACTTTTTCAAACAAGGGAGAGTTAGAGATGGACGCTTTTGAATTGCTGAAAAACGATCACGCCAAGGTTGCTACGCTTTTCGACCGGATCGAACCGGCGACGGACGCCACGACGCGCCAGCAGTTGTTCGCGCAGTTGAAACAGGAACTCGACATCCACGCGCACATCGAAGAGACGATCCTCTACCCGGCGCTCAAACAGGCGTCGGAGACGCGCGACCTCACCGAAGAGGCTTACGAGGAGCACCAGGAAGTGAAGGATTTGCTCGCCGAGTTGCAGACGACTCCCGCCGACAGCGAAGAATGGAGCGACATGATCACGGAGTTGCGCGAAAACGTCGAGCATCACGTCGAGGAGGAAGAAAGCGAGATGTTCACGAAGGCGCGCGAGGTGTTGAGCGAACAGCAGATCAACGAGATCGGCGCGCGGATGTCCGCCGAAAAGCAGCAACAGCAAAAAGCGGCGTCGGCGAGCTGAAAACGTCGCCCGTCAAACGATTTTTCAGGCCGGAGCGCGGGGACATCGGATCGTCCCCGCGCTCTTTTTTGCTCCCAACTTAAATAACCTTCCCGCCGCGCGCGGCAAACTCCCGCCGCCGCGTTTGACATCAAACCCCGGCCAGCGTAACTCTATTCCCGGACGACACAAGATCAATTTTTGGAGAAGATATGCAAAGATTCAAACTGCTAAACCTCGCGCTCGCCTGCGCATTACTACCTTTCAACTTCCCGGTCGCGCGCGCGCAGGAAGCCGCGCGACAGGCTGCCGCTCCGGCCACGTCCGGCGCGCTTTCCGCCTCGGCGCTCGAAGCGGCCAACACGATCACGGCGGCGCGCCTCAGCGAACACCTGCACATCGTCGCCTCGGACGCGATGGCGGGGCGCGACACGCCCTCGAAGGGTCTGGACGACACGGCGCAGTACATCGCCGATCATCTCAAGCGCTTCGGCCTCAAGCCCGCAGGCGATGAAGGCACCTACTTCCAACGCATCTCGCTCGTCCGCCGCAAAGTCGATCCGGCGCGCACGAGCGCCGAACTCGACAAGCGCGTCTTCAAGTTCGGCGACGACTTTCTCGCCGCACGCTCCGGCGGCACGGCCAGCGGCGCGCTCGTCTTCGCCGATCACGGCTGGATCGTCAAGTCGAAGAATCTGAACCCGTACAAGGGCATTGACGTGCGCGACAAGATCGTCATCGTCGCCGGGACGAATCCCCCTGCGGGCGTCACGCGCGCCGACCTCAAGGGCAAGGTCGGGGAAGACTGGGAAGACCCGGAAGCCTACGCACGCCGCAACGGCGCGAAAGGTCTCATCCTCATTCCGCGCGCGCGCGACATCGAGCGCTTCTGGCGCATGGTGCGCGCCGGGTCAGAGCGCGGCACGTTCGAGATGGAACGCTTCGCCAACACGGAAGGCGGGCAGCAGATACCGAGCATCATCGCGTCTCAGGCGATGCTCAACGCGCTGTTCGAGGGCGAGACGATCAGCGGCGCGGACATCTTCAAAGCAACGCAGGCGGGTGAGTCGCGCGCGGCCATCGCGCTCTCGCCGAAGAAGCGCATGAAGTTCGACGTGGCGGCGACGACCGACAAGCAGATGACGCAAAACGTCGTCGCCATTCTCGAAGGTAAAGACGCGACGCTCAAAGAAGAGTATGTCGCCGTCGGCGCGCACTACGATCACGTCGGCACGGGGTTGCCCGTGAACGGCGACGCCCTCTTCAACGGCGCGGACGACGATGGCTCCGGCACGGTCGCCATGCTTGCGATGGCCGAAGCGCTCTCGCGCACGAGCGCCTCGGCGCGCCCCGCGCGCTCGATCCTGTTCGTCTGGCACGCGGGCGAAGAAAAGGGTCTCTGGGGTTCGCAGTATTTCATGAAGTTCCCGACCGTGCCGCTCAAGCAGATCGTCGTCCAGCTCAACATGGACATGATCGGTCGCAGCAAAAAAGAGGGCGACGCAAAACCCGAAAACCGCGACCTCTCCGGCCCGAACGAAATCTACGTCATCGGCTCGAAGATGATGAGCACCGAACTCGGCGACTTGAGCGAGCGCGTCAACCGCGCCTATCTCAATCTTACTTTCAACTACAAGTACGACGACCCGGCAGACCCCAACCGCTTCTTCTTCCGCAGCGATCATTTCAACTACGCGCAGCGCGGCATCCCGATCATCTTCTACTTCGACGGCGTACATGAAGACTATCACCGCCCGTCCGACACGCCCGACAAGATCGATTACCAGAAGATGGAGAAAATTACGCGCACCGTCCTCGTCACCGCGCTCGAACTCGCCAACGCGCCCGCGCGCCCGCGCGTCGACAAGCAACTCCCGCCGGAACTTTCGGGGCGGTAAGCAATGGCGATGAGCACAGAAGGGTGAAGGATGAACAGGGACTGACCGGCCGAGCCGTTTATTCGTTGATTCGATCAATCGAATGGCGCAACGCATCACTCCCCTTTCATCCTTCACCCCTCAACGGCGCGAAACGCTCGTCGTTTCTTGACACGCTTCCGCCCAATCATATAATTTCTTCAAGTCGCGCGGGCCGATAGCTCAGTTGGTAGAGCAGCAGACTCTTAATCTGCGGGTCGGTGGTTCGAGCCCACCTCGGCTCATTTAATTCCTCAGTAAAAAGGTAAAAGCGAGAGGCTGCAAACCTCTCGCTTTTTTCGTGCCCCTTCTCGCGCCCCTCACTCGACCTCTTGAGGCGCGAAAGCGGCCTGCACTCAAGCTGAAAATGGCAACAATCCAGTTGGCTCACTTGGCGCACATATGACAAGTCGAACTTAGCCGGCGAGCCGTGACCTCTGAGTTTCGGGTCAGGCTATTTGTCAGACCCGGTCTCTCCGGTTTCGCTTGCGCGGCGTGTCGTTAAAGGGTAAGCCACCAACAGCGTAGCATGCTAAGCTATGAGCAGTTTTCCGCACGCATCCGGGCATGTTAGGCCGCGCCCTGCGGCACAATATGCGTTAGGTGGCTACTCTAACTAACCATACTGGATATTCAGCGAAATGAGAAAACATATAAAACGAGCGATTGCCAGATGACCTAAATGTCGGCAAGCAATATTTCAGTATCATCATGACATCTCGTGTGAACTGTGTGAGGAGCCTTGACATCAAGAAATAAAATCTAAATTAATGAATC